>RFIY01000119.1 GCA_003695505.1 Candidatus Dadabacteria bacterium
CACAGGCCTGGCAGATACCGGCATCATCGATCAACCGGGGGGATTTGGCAATCTGCCTGGCGGCGAAGCGTTCATCGCACCGCTCGAAGGCACCGCACAGGGCGAGCTGTCGGTTGGCCCACCCGACGATCCGGCACGCTGGTGGTTCAGCTTCAGCGACGGCCGACTGTCTGGCATCCACGGCGACCCGCCGTTTCGCGACCGGCTAGAGCAGGCCATCGCGCAGCACGACGATGTGCGGAATGTGGCTGAGCTGGGCGTCGGGACGAACGAAAAGGCGTCTCACCCGGACAACATCCTGGAGGCTGAAAAAATTCTCGGCACCGTTCACGTCGCACTCGGCGACAGTGCCGGATTCGGCGGCGCCGTCAGTGTGCCGTTCCACCAGGATTACGTCATCTGGAGTCCTTCCCTGCGTTTGACGACGCCGGAGGACGAAGACGTGAACGTCCTCGACAACGGGCGGTTCCTCGTCGAACCGGACTGACGCGGCCAGCGTTCTCAGATGATGCGCGCCGCCTTCAACGCGAGCCGCGGCGCCAGCGGCAGTGGATCGAGCTGAATGTCGCCGGCCCTGAACAGGGCTGCATAGCCCTGTCGATTCAGGCGACCTTCGAGCAATTCCCGGAACGCGTGTGCCGTGATGCGAATCCCGACATCGACGCTGCCGCCAAGCGACTCCAGACGCCGCATCGGCCCGCCGGCCACGACCTGGTCGGGCCAGCCAGCCAGGCCGATGATCGTTTCCATCTGTCGACGCGCATTGAACAGCACATACAATCCGACCTGTCCGCCTTCGACGGCGGACTGAATCGCGATCGCGTGTCCCTTCGGCAAGAAACGGCCAAGCACATTGATGAGGCGCCGGGTATTTGCGGATGGCTCCATGTCATAACGGATACCACGAACCTCCGGGTGCAAATCGCGCATGAACGGCGCAACGATGCCGGCAACGCGCATCAGGTCGACCGGACGATCGGCGACGTCGGGGAAGCGCGCCATGAATTGCCGGGGGACGTCTGACGGCAACAGAATGCCAATCTGGTTACGTGCCGCGCAGAACTGCTCGGGATCGTCGACCGGCTCCACGGTACCATCCAGCGGCCAGACCGCCTTCAGGCCCTCTCCCCAGTCCCCAATCACCCAGCGAGACCCCGAACCGGGTCGGGTCACCCACTCGAGCAACCGATCGAGGTCCGCAGCCCCGAAATCGCGTACACACAGTCGTTCACTGACGATGCGCCGTACCGCCATCGTATCCTCCACAACCGGCGACCGGCACGCGGCCCGCCCGGCAAGCTTCAATGCATGTTCTGGATCAATGTTATTGTACGCGACAGACTGTCCGCCGTATACAATGTGTGGATGCAACGAATCCTTGGCATCGATTACGGCCGCGCCCGGCTCGGCGTGGCAATCAGCGACCCGACCGGGAGCATCGCGCTGCCGCTCGAGATTCTGCACGTCCCGCATCCCCGCGCCGCCGTGCCTGACCTGAAACGACTGACGGCAGCGCACGCGGTCACACGCATTGTCGTCGGTCTGCCGCTCGATGCCAGCGGCGCAGAGAACGACCTGACCAGCGAAATCCGCGCCTGGTCGGAGACGATCATACGCGCGACCGGCTGCCCCGTCGAGTTCGTCGACGAACGCTTCACATCCCAGTTGGCCGATCGGGTCATCGACCTGCACAAACCCGGCCAGAAGCGACGCAAAGCACGCGAACATCGCGATCAGATCGCTGCCCAGGCGATCCTGCAAAGCTGGCTGGACCAGCAGCGTAACGGTTAAGTCATGCGACAGTGGTTACCCGCGATTCTGGCGCCTGCAATCGCGGCGATTGCGGCGATGCTGACGGCGCCCCTCTATCCCCATGACATTGCACCACCATCCCTGACGGTCGATCAGGGCGCCACGTTACGCCAGGTCTTGCGCGAGGGCGCGAAAGCGGGCGTCTTCCGCACACCGAGATTTACCGAGTGGCTGGCCCGTCTGACCGGCAACGACATCCCGCGCGCCGGCACCTATCGATTGCCTGACAACGGTTCCGACTTCGATGTGGTCCGCCTGTTGCACCGCGGCGCCATCGAGACGACAACCGTGACATTACTGGAAGGCTGGACGGCGCTCGAATATGCCAATGCGCTGAGTCGCGCCGGCATCGTTTCACGCGATGCATTTATCGACGCCACACGCAATCCGGATCTGCTGCAGCGCTACGGCATCAAGGCCACCGAAGCCGAGGGCTACCTTTTTCCCGAAACGTATCGGTTCGCACCGCGACTCGATGCGGATACCGTCGCGGACGTGCTCGTACGAACGTTCTTTTCGCGACTTCCCGCGACGTATGCCACGATGGCGGAGCGCGTCGGCTTGTCGCTGCACGACGCGGTCATCCTCGCCAGCATCATCCAGAAAGAAACGTACATTCCCGAGGAAATGCCGAAGGTCAGCGCCGTTTTCCACAATCGGCTGCGCCGCAGCATGCGTTTGCAGGCAGATCCGACGGCCATCTATCGCATGCCGGGCTACAACGGCAACCTCACGCGCAAGCATTTGCGCACGCCGACCCCGTACAACACCTATGTGATTCGCGGCCTGCCGGCTGGACCGATCTGTAACCCGGGGCTGGATGCTCTGCTTGCCGCCGTTCGCCCGGCCAACAGTGATGCGCTCTATTTCGTGGCTACACAGGATGGCAAACACGTTTTTTCACGAACACTTCGTGAACACAACCGCGCCGTTCGCAAGCACCAACTCGGACGCTGACGCACACGGGATAGTGCGTCAGGAGATCCCGTACTCTTTCATCTTGTACAGCAGGGCGCGATGACTGATCTCGAGTAAGCGTGCCGCATGCGTGCGGTTCCCGCCCGTCTCTTCGAGCGCCTTGCGGATCAGAAGCTGTTCGAGGCGGCGCGTTTCCGCTTTGATCGACAGCGTCGCCGGTGCATAACCGGCTGCTGAAACCGCTTTACCGGAAGCACCGACCAGCCCCTGAATCGCTTCAGCCGTGATCATGTCGCGGTCGCTGAGAATGCTGGCGCGCTCCAGCACATTTTCCAGCTCGCGCACATTGCCCGGCCAGTCGTGCCGTGCGAGCAGGTCGAAGGCCGCGGCTTCAATACCACGAATGCGCGGCCCATACCGTTCATTGAGTGCCGCCAGCAGGTGACCCGCAAGCAGACGCAGATCATCGCGTCGCTCACGCAGCGGTGGCAGCCGGATCGTAAACACGTTGAGTCGAAAATAGAGATCCTGACGAAACGTCCCCTGCTCGACCGCCGCTTCGAGATCCTGTAGCGTTGCGGTCACCCAGCGTACATCCACATCCACCGGACGGGGCGCACCCAGTGGCTGCACCTGCCCTTCCTGAATCACGCGCAACAGCTTGACCTGCAACGGCAACGGCAGGTCGCCGATCTCGTCCAGAAACAGCGTCCCGCCCGAGGCCTGCTCGATCAGACCCGAACGATCCTGGTCCGCTCCAGTAAACGCGCCCTTCCGGTACCCGAACAGCTCCGCTTCGATCAGCGTATCCGGGATGGCGGCGCAATTGACCGGAACGAACGGTCCGTCGGCACGATCACTGCGGCGGTGAATCTCTCGCGCAACCAGCTCCTTGCCGGATCCGCTTTCGCCGAGAATCAGGACGGTCGTCGGGAACGGTGCGATTTTCTCAATCAGCCCGAATACGGTACGCATCGGCGGACTCTGCCCGACCAGATCCCCGAACCGCGCGCGTTCCGGTGCGAACGCCGCCAGAACGTCGGCGTGTTGTGGACCAGCGGCACCTTGCAACAGCTCTTCGAGCCGCTCCCGGCCAATGGGCTTGGTCAGAAAATCGTCGGCGCCGGCATCGATGGCCCGCTGCGCCGTATCCAGCGACCCGTAGGCCGACATCAGCACGACGCGAGCCCGCGGGGCGGCCCGGCGCAGTTTCGGCAGCAGATCGAAACCGCCCTGCCGCGGCATGCGCACGTCGCAAAGAATCAGATCCGGAAGGGAATCAGAGATGTCACGCAGCGCGGCGGTGGCATCGTGCACAACGGACACGTCGGCCTGCATCTGGCCAACGAGACGTCCAAGGCTGTCGGCCACATCGGGATCGTCGTCAATGATCAGGACGCGCATGGCCCTCAGCTGTCGAAATCGGAGGTAACACGCAGCACTTCTTCGACTGTGGTCAGCCCGTCGCGTACCAGATCAAGGCCGGCCTCGCGAAGCGAACGCATCCCCGCGCGCCGTCCGACGTCGCGCAATTCATCGACCGGCACGCCGGCTTCGATTGCCGTACGCACATCCGCCCCGACTTCAAGCATCTCAACGACCGCCACGCGCCCCTTGTAGCCGGTCCCCCGGCAACTCGGGCACCCCACGGCGCGCATGACGCTGACCGCGTCCTCATCGGCGGGCGCACCACCGAGCGCCTCCCATTCTCCGGCCGGCAGCAATTGCGGTTCCGCGCAGGCCGTACAGAGCCGCCGTACGAGGCGCTGCGCCATAACGCCGGTCAACGAGCTGGCCAGCAAGAATGGCTCGACCCCAAGATCGACAAGGCGCGGAATGGCCGTCGCCGAATCATTGGTATGGAGAGTACTGAAGACGAGGTGGCCAGTAATCGCAGCCTGTACCGCATGCTGCGCCGTGTCGCGATCCCGCACCTCACCAACCATGATCACGTCCGGGTCCTGTCGCAGGATCGTCCGTAACGCCGACGCAAAGGTCACCCCGGCCTGGGGCTGCACGGCGACCTGGTTGAACTGGTCAAAAATCATTTCGATCGGGTCTTCGATGGTGACGATATTCAATTCATCGCTTGCGATGTTCAACAACGCGGTATACAGCGTCGTGCTTTTTCCTGATCCCGTCGGCCCCGTCACGAGGATGATCCCGTGAGGCTGGCGAATCCAGCGCCGAAACGCCGCCAGCTCCGCTTCACGAAACCCCAGTTGAGCCAGATCTCCATGCACCGTCTGTGGATCGAACAGGCGAATGACCAGTTTCTCGCCGGTCGCGACGGGCATGGAGCTGACCCGCATTTCCACCTGGCGGTCTTCCTGCATCGTGCGAATGCGACCATCCTGTGGACGTCGTTTTTCGGCGATGTCCATACGGGCAAGCATCTTGATGCGGCTGATCAGCGCGAGGTGAACGTTCGGGGGAATCGTATACACCTGGTGCAGCACGCCATCGATGCGGTAGCGAATTCTGCTGTAATCCCGGCGCGGCTCGATGTGGATGTCGCTCGCGTTCAGCTCGAACGCGTAACGAAACAGATAGTCGACCGCATTGACAATGTGCTGGTCCGAGGCCTCCAGCTCACGATCGCCCCGGATGCGCACGAGCTGCTCAAAACTCTGAATCCGTGCGCTCTGCGGCGCATCGATCTGCTTCTGCGCCCGCGTCACGCTGGCGCGAAAACCATAGAACTCCGTAAGCACGCGGTCGATCTCATTCGGCAACCCGACTACGAAGCGCAATGTCCGGTCCGTCGTACGTTGAGCGATCTGCCGTGCCTCTTCGTCGAATGGCGCACCGCAGGCAACGACGACCTCGCCTTCTTCTTCGCGCAGCGGGATCATCAGATGGCGCTGCGCAAACGGTTTCGAAAACAGGCGGGTAACGAACTCGGGATCGAGTTTGAGCGAATCGATATGCTCGAATGGCAACCCCACATGCGCGGCCAGCGCTTGCGCGATCGTCTCGTCATCCAGCGGCTCACGCGTATGGACATTGGCGACTTTGAGCGCAGCCAGCGTTTCGTACAGCGTCGGCGCCTGTCGATCGACGCGCCCAGCCTGCAAACGTGCCGCGGCCATCGGACCGTGATGAATGATTTCCTGCACAGCGGACTCGTCGATGAGTCCGGCGTGCAGCAGCGCTTCGGCCGCCTGCTGAAGCATTTGCACATCCAGCGGCCGGGCAGTCGTTCCGGGTCGATTCATGCGATCATTCTACCGAAGGCAGAAAGTCGGGGCGCGAGCGCGTACAATGTGCAGGCAGATGCCTCCCCAATGGAGCGGAACAAACGTGGCAGAAAAGCGCTACGGCACCATTCATCCGATTGCGCAGCAACCCGACGCTCCGATGTGGCTGTTTGCGCCGTCTGGCGCCGTCCGCGACCCCTGGCGAAGCCGCGGACTGGAATTGCTGCGTCGCACCGGTCGCCCACTGCTGACTGGCGAATCGCTCGACGCGCGCCCGTCGCCGTTTTCGGCCGGCTCCGCGGAGCTGCGGCTGCGGGACTGGCGCCAAGGTCTGGCCCACGGCGCGACCGCGATGCTGCCCGCACGCGGTGGTTACGGTGCCGTACATCTGCTCGAACAGGCACCTCTGGATGAAACCGCCGAGCGAGCCCCCTTGTGGATCGGCAGCAGCGACTGCACATTTTTGCAGACAGCGCTGCTGCAACAGACTGGCCTGATCAACGTGTACAGCCCGATGCCATGTGGCCAGGCCGCCGACGGCGATGAAGTTTCTGCCGAGGCGCTGCTGGCGCTGCTGTCCGGGAAAGGCTGCCCCACGCATCTTTCGGCCAGCGAGCAGCCCGTTCCGGGGGCGACGGAGGGCGAGTTGCGCGGTGGTTGCCTGAGCATTCTCGCCGCATTATGCGGCACACGCTGGCAGCCTGACGGCCGCGATGCCGTGCTCCTGATCGAAGACGTCGCCGAGGCCCCCTATCGCGTGGAACGGATGCTCGAAACGCTACGACTGGCTGGCGTCATGGACGGCTGTCGCGGCATCGTCTTTGGCACCTTTCCCGGCTGTGTCGATCGCTCAGGAAATCCGGATCTCATCCGCGACGTGCTGCGAACCTGGTCCCGGCGGCTCGGCATCCCAACGTTGCTCGGTGTACCGGTCGGACACGGACCGGGAGCGTTGCCCGTCCCCCTCGGTCTGCCCGTTCGAATCGAACACGCCACGTTGACGCTGCTGGAAGCACTGTGATCCGGGTCACAGACACCCCACCACACGCCTGCTAGATTCAGCAGTCAGGATAAACGATCATTCGGAACGGAGCTGCACGTTGCACACCTTCCCGCGCAATTGCGTTTTCGGCGTTCGGCTGCTAGTCTCCAAAGGAGCGATTTGTCGCCCTCCAAAGGAGCCGTTCGCACCGTGAACACCTTCGTCGTCAGACGCCTCGCCCTGATCATTGCCGCAACGACCGCGCTTGTGGCAGCACCGGTGGGGGCGAATGAAACCTCAGTCCGCAAGACCAATGAAGGCATCATCCTGCTCGATCAGGGCAAGCTCAGCGAAGCTCGCGCGGCCTTTACCGCGGCACTGCGCGCGGACACCTCGGACGAGGACGCACGTTACTACCTTGCACATACGATGATCCTCGGTTCCGACTTCGAGAAGGCGCTCAAGATTCTCGGCTCGCGCGACTTTGAGTTCTGGGATGCTGACTATCTTCGCGGGATCGCCTGGATGAATCTGGGTGAGAACGAGAAGGCCATTGCATCGTTTGAACGGTCCATCAGGCGACGCGACAGCGACCGCGCCCGGTTCAATCTGGGCATGCTCTATTACCAGGCCGGAGACAACGCCAAAGCGCGGGCACAGCTTGAGGCGACGCGCGATGGAAATCTTTCGCACGAAGACCAGGCATACCGCCTCCTTTATCTCGGCCTGATCGACTACGCCGAAGGGCAACAGGATCGCGCGCGCGGCTATTTTCGGCAGGTCAGCGAAGACTATGCCGACACGGCGGCATCGGAGCTGGCACGGGACATGCTCGGAGAAGAGGGTGGCGCAGCCGCCCATGGTGAGGGCGAAGCGGCGTCCAGCCCATTCAGCGCCGGTCTGCGCCTGATGGTGCAATATGACAACAACGTCGGTCTGGTCCAGGACAATGACAATGTCGCGCAGATCTACAACCGCGCGATGACACAGTCGCCCGAGGCGCTTCGCCTTGGAGTGTTTGGCAACGCCGGAGTTCGGCTTGGAGAAGACGAAGGGCTGCAGGGCGGACTCGGCGCCTCCCTGTTTATCGGAATGAACGGCGGCGATGCCGACAATGTCTCGGATTTCAATGTCGTGCAACCGCGCGTGCAGGCCGACATCGGCTGGTCGGCAGGCAACTGGGGAATCCGTGCACCGTTGCTGGCGTCGGTCACGATGCTTGGCCCGTTCGACGATATCTATCGCTACAGCACCAGTTACGGTGGCGGTCTTGGTGGGTGGTGGTCTCCGATCGACATGCTGAGCGTCAACAGTGACCTGCTGATCCAGGCACGAGTTTATCCCCGGGCCGGAGAACGGGATGGAACGGAAATCGGACTGGGTCTTGGCGCCACGGTCGTGCCGATTGATCGCCTGCGCATCCAGGGCGGCTGGCGACTGACCACGCTGGCCGAGAAACAGAGCAACAGTCCGTGGGGCTACCTCGAGAATGGGCTGCACCTGGGCGCAACCATTGCGGCCACCGAAAAATTTTCGGTCAGCACGGGGCTCCGCTACGCACATCGCGGTTTCGACGGGCCATTTACGTTTCCGGATGGTAGCGGTCCCGGCCGCACCGACGACGAGATCACGGCGTCCCTCGGCTTCCGCGTACAGGCCACGGATCTGATCGATGTCACGGCGGGCTACGACTATTTCCACCAGAACAGCGTGCCGGCCTTTACTTACACCCGTCAGATCGTTACACTGTCGGTCGGGTTCACGTTCTGAGCACGGGGTGCGGGCGATGAAAACATTCTCTGATCTGATTCGCGTCTGCTGGGTCGCTGCGGTGGTAGCGATCGTCGGCACGGCGCCGGTATACGCAGCCGATGCCGTCGGGCGTATCATCGCGGTCGAAGGGAAGCCGCTGGTCGAGCGCTCATCCGGCGGCCGCGTCGAACTTCAGCGCGATGATCCGGTCTACATCGGAGACGTCGTGCGTACGGGCAGCGGACGCTGCAAGATCCTCTTCGAAGACAATTCGATCATGACGCTCGGGACGCAAACGGAGCTGAAGATCTCGGAGTTCCTGTTCGACAGCCAGAAACAGGAACGCAGCAGCATGTTCGACCTGATTACCGGCAAGGTCAAGACGCTGGTCGGCAAGCTGTTCAGCTCGGCCACCGACTTCAAGGTGCGCACGCCCAGCGCGGTCGCCGGGGTGCGCGGAACCTTTTTCCGCATCGATGCCTCGGACAAGACCGACGTCACCGTATTCGACGGAGAGGTCGAAGTCAGCGACAAGAGCGGCAATGCGCTCCGGCTCACCCCCGGAACGCGACTCAGCGTGAGTGGGAGCGGGTTCCTTGGCGGCATCCAGCAACTCAGCCCGCAACAATTGTCGCGCCTGCAACACGAACTCGATGTACGCCTCGAAGACTCACTGAACAACCAGGCCGACCGGCAAATTCGCCGCCGCGACCTGACGCGACGTGCCGTTGAGTCGCTCGAGCCCCTGCCCACGGGCAAGGACGAAGGTGGAGCACCGGATGCCGGCGACAACGAACTTCCACCATCAGCCCCGGTCGAGGACCTCCAGTCTGTGGATCCGGCGCGTACGGGCAACGCGAACATCCAGTTGCAGTTTGTCCCGGAACAGCAGGGAGAATGACCATGAAACGAATCCTCCCGTTTGTTGCGCTACTCGCATTGTCTGTGACCGCCTGTGGCCAGGGCGCCCGACCGGCGACGCTTTCGATCGGCTTTCAGCCTGCCGCCTTCGGCACGGACACTTTTTCCACCGGTCCGACGACCGTGACGGTTGCCAACGGATGCGTCGTCCCCGACAATCTCGCAACCCTGACCACACAGGTCTACGGCGATGCCGCAAGTGACGCAACGCCCGTTGGTTACAGCGTCGACGACCTCGACGCCGACTGCAAGCTCAATATGTTCCTGCCAACCGGCTCCGCCCTGCTCGTGATCGTTCGTGGTTACGACGCCGACGGCCATCTGATCCGCAAGGGAATGGCGGAACTGGATGAAGTCGCCGAGGGGCAGCAGATTGACTTTCCGACGCCATTCTGGCCCGCATCGGGCATCGATGACACGCCCGGTGATGGCAATGGTACGCCGGAGCTGCTGTTCGTCGAAGTCATGCGCCAGTTTGACCAGTTCGTGTTCGAATTGGGCTTTACCGGCGATATTGCTCCCGCGACGGCACGCCAGCCGAACAGTGTCGGTGGCTACCTTGATCTGATTGCACCGGACGACACAGTCTACACCGTCCTGCTCGACGCATCCGAGCGCGGCCTGCCCCTGTCACGATCCGGATCGGTCGCGGTGGAACGGGTCGATTTCGATTTGACCCGCATTCCGGGATCGATGTTGCTGACCGTGCCGTATGCGTCGGTTGGCGCCCCGAACACGGCCACCGACGTGGTCAATGCCCCGAATCTCGACTACGCCGTGACGATTCTCGATCCAGATGACGCGGTGCGCGACGAAGCACCAAATTCCGGATTCGCGTCGGTCAAGTAACGCCTCAGGGAAGATTCTGTCGCACGAGCGCCTGCGCGGTAAAACCGGCCAACTCGTCGCGGTGCGGCCAGAAGCGCAGCACCTCGGTCTCTTCGCTTGTCAGCGGGTGTTGTACCCGCAGTCTGGCGAATTCTGGATGTTGCTCCAGAAATGCATCGACCACATCCTCATTCTCGCCGGGAAACAGTGAGCAGGTACTGTACCAGAGTACCCCTCCCGGTGCGACCCGCTCAGCCACCCGGGCAAGCCACCCGCACTGTTGCCGCTGCAACCGCACGACTGCATCTGGATCGCTGCGCAATGCGACCTCGGGATGCCGCCCGAGCGTGCCCGACGCCGAGCACGGCACATCGGCGAGAACCAGGTCGTAGGAGCCATCCGGCAGCGCTTCGTCGATATCGAGCTGCCCCAGTTCCGCGGAACAACCTGCCGATCGCAACGCGTTTTGCACCATCCGGAGCCGCGCCTCGCTACGATCCGTACCGAGCACGTCAAAGCCGGCCCGCGCCAGCGAACACAGTTTTCCTCCGGGCGCGCAGAACGCATCCCAGACGCGCCGACCCGGCGCCGTCGCCTGCACGGTGCAGAGCCATGCTGCGATACCGCCATCCTGAATCTGCAATGTCGGTGCTTTCTCTGCATCGTCCATCAGCGACCAGAACGTGGCAGGATTCCCCGTGATCCGCCACGCAGCGCCGCCAGCCACCGGTTCCAGATGCACGCCTTTTTCGAGCAGTTCGCGACGAACCTCATCGCTGACGACGATGTGCGTCCCGGGCGACCGCCGCAACCCCGCCAGTGCCGCATCGACTGTCGCGCTGCCGCCGAGCGCCCGTTCCAGCTCCGCAAGCCAGAATGCGGGGACACTCCAGCGCAGATCGGGCGACAATGTCCCATACCGCTCTCGCAACGCATCGCATTGCCCTGCCGCACGTCGCAAAACTGCGTTGACAAACCCTCGAGCGTAGTGCCGACGCGGCAGCGCAGAGACCGTCTCGTCGACAACAGCGAACGCCGGTGCCTCCGTAAACAGAAGCCTCGCCAGTCCAAGCAACAGCAGTACCTCGACGCGCGGCTGCACTCGCCGGTCGGGCCGCTTCAGCAGTCCGCGAAGCAAAACGCGCAGACCTCGCTCGTGCTCAAGCACTGTCCGGCAATAGTATTCGCAACGCCGTCGCACCGAAGCCGATATGCCGCGCCGCCGCTGCGCCCGCAACAACGGATCGAGCCAGGCCTCCTGAAACAGAATCCGTTCGAGGATATCCGCGGCGCTACAAAGCTCCGGTGGAGCCTTGTCCGTCATTCTCCAAGCCGCGCGCCCGGGCGAAGCGCATGCCCGCGCAGCCAGTCACCGACGGAAAGCGGCCGCCCTCCGGCGCTCTGGAGGCGACGCACCCGATACACGCCATCACCTGTCGCAACTGCGATGCCATCTGGATCCACGGCAACAATCTGTCCGGGTGCGAGTTGTTCTGCCGCGACGGAGGGCGCCACGGTCCCGGCGAGGATCTTCAGCGGTTGCCCCGCCAGGGTCGTACTGGCGCCGGGGCGGGGCGAAAACGCCCGCACCTGCCGTGCAATCTCGACGGCCGGACGAGACCAGTCGATCCGGCGATCCGCCGGCGTGAGTTTGCGGCAGTATGTGGCGGCTTCATCATCCTGCGGGCAGGCCTGCAGCGTCCCGGCGACCAGCCGGGCGGACGCCTCGGGCCACATTTCGGCGGCAAGCCTGGCGATGGCATCGTGCAGACGCCCGGCGTCGTCGTCATCGGTGATGGGGATCGACCGGGTACACAATACTGGACCTGCATCCATCTCGGGCGTCATCGCCATCAGAGACACCCCCGTTTGCTCGTCACCAGCCAGTATGGCGCTTTGAATCGGGGATGCGCCGCGATGGCGCGGCAACAGGCTGGCATGAACGTTCAGCGGGGCGATCCTCGGCAGGTCGAGCAACCAGCCGGGCAGGATCTTGCCGTACGCCATCACGACGAGCAGGTCGGGCTGGAGTTCCTCAAGCTCAGAACGTACGTCGCGCAGCCGTTCTGGCTGATGAACCGGAATCTGATCCGATCGCGCCGCCTGAACGACCGCCGGCGCCGTCATCCGTCGGCCTCTGCCTGCCGGCCGGTCGGGCTGGGACACCACCGCATCGACCGTGATCAACTCGTCCTGAATCAGCGCCTCAAAGAGTGGGACTGCAATTTCTGGCGTCCCCATAAATATCGTTCGCAACGGCGGCGTCGCTCCCGCTGCGAGTCGTGCATTCAGGTCGTCCATGGTTGTATCGCTCAACGTCGGGACCGGAACTTCCATCTCCACGGGTCGCGCCCGTAGTCCCGCTCAAACAGGCGATGGCGTGTTCGCGACAAATAGTCCACGAACAGAATGCCGTCGAGGTGGTCGAATTCATGCTGAAACACGAATGCGGGAAAGTCCGAAAGTGTGCGTTCGACCGGATTGCCATGCGCATCGAGAAACTGGACATGGATGGTTTTAGCCCGTGGCACCTCGGCATAGTAACCCGGAATGCTCAGGCAGCCTTCTTCGGACGTCGCCTCTCCGACGGACTCGATGATACGCGGATTGATGACGACGGCTGGTTGCCGTTTGTCCTCTTCTCCACCCGGATCCATAACGAACATCCGTAGCGACTGATTGACCTGAGGCGCGGCCAGACCCACACCCGGAGCCGCGTACATTGTTTCTATCATCGAACGCGCCAGCGCGGCGATCTCACCCGTGATCTCTGTAACCGGTTCCGCCGGGCGTCTGAGAACCTCGGCCGGATATTGAACGATGTCGAGCATGGTCGTCCGTCAGGCGGCCTGATCGCGAAACCGCGACCAGGCATCTGGCGCGACATCTGCATGCTGTTCGAGCCAGGCCTGCTCCTCGGCGAACGCGTCCTGCGCCCCGGCATACCGTGCGGCGACAGCACGGTAGTAGTGGGCATGCGGATCCTGCGGCGCGTAGTGTACGGCCTGGGAAAAGCTGCGGTAAGCGCTGGCAATCTCATCCGGATCGTCGTCATGGGCGGCCTGCTGAAGACCGAGCGCCAGCCAGGCTTGCGCATTGCTGTCGTCCCAGTTCAACGCCTCCTGCAGCGCCTTGCCGGCCTCGATCAGATCGCCTCCGCGCAACAGTGCCAGGCCCCGTTCATAGGCACGTCCGGCCATTTCTCGCGCAACGTAGCCAGCCGGATCCGGCTCATCGCCTCGGGATGCGACCCGCTCGTACCAGGTCAGTGCCTCGGCATTGTTCAGAATCCGGTAGGCGTGCAGCAATCCGCTACGCCACGCTTCCAGTACAGGATCCCCGGGGTTCTCTGCCAACAGCTTCTGTACGCGCCGGTAGCGCTTCGAATAGGCCTGCAAGACGCCCTGCCCCGCAGCCCCGGGCGGCACACCGAGTCGCTTGTGTATGTCTGCTGGAACAGCAACTTCGTAGAAGCGTTTTCTGACTGGCTCGGCCTCGACGACCGGCGCTGGCTCGGGTTCAACGATGGGCGCAGGCTCGATCAACGGCTCTTCCACCGCCTCCACGGACGCCTCCGCGACAACCGGCTCGTTGTCGGCGGCGACGACGGCTTCCGCCTCTGGCAAGACATCCACGTCTGGAGATTCGGACGCTTCGCTCGCGTCGAGTAACACATCGACCTCTGCGATCTCCTGATTATCATCCAGCACGACGAAGTCGTCCGTATCCGCCTGCTCCACCGGCTCGACCTCAATCATCGCTTCCAGTTCCGGTGTGTCCATCGCCGTGGCCGATGTTTCAGCGCCGGACGCATCCTCCGCGTCGCCCGTACCAGCGGGACTGAGCCATCCGGCGTTGCGAGCGATCGCACACCATGCCAGTGTCAGTCTCGGGGATTCAACAGGTTCCCGAAGCAGGTCTTTCAACGGCCGTGGCTCCGTCAAACCCGCAAGCCACGATGCGGCATCACGATCGATATCCTCGACCTGAGCCATATTGGCAACGAACACGAGATCGTTGAGCGGCGCCCCCCAGCGACCAAGTTGCACCGAATCTGCAGATGCCAGCGCCCGCGCCAGCGCATCCAGTACAGAAACCCCCTGGCCGGCGTCATCGATCGGCAGTTCGCGCCACTCCCACGGACCGTCGGCAAGGACGATCGCACGGAAGATTGCCACGGCGGCCCAACCCTCGACCGTCGCCTCGTCCGCCAGCCCAAGTTCAGCCAGCAAACGTGCGGGGGCGACCCGCGCGATCTGCGCCATCGCAATGGCACGCTCAACCGTTGCGTCGGCCAGTGTGCTGGCGGCGGCCAGGCTCACGCCCCAGTCATCCGCAGGAAGATCGCCCTCTGTACCGACGATGCAGCCTTCGCGAACGCGGCACAGCAGACCATGCGGCGCGCCCGCGGCAATCAGACCCGACTTGCGATCCCGGCCGATTTCGACCAGCAGAGACCACAGGTCGGCAGGCGTATCGATTTTGACTGAACTCATCGTAGGAATATTCTACCGCAGGCCACCTTCCTGGCGACGTGCGTCTGCTGCCGCGCGGGGATCCCGATCAATTATCGGGCGCGCCGTCGGCAATCCAGGATCGAATGGCATCCACCTCAGCCTGGCAAAGCACCTGGCCGCCAATTGGCATGAGTGCCCCTTCACTGCCGCCAGCTGCGCTCGTCAACTTGACAACCAGGAAACTGCCATCGGGATCGCCCGGCGCAACCCGCGGCAAGCCGGAACGCTGCGAACTCGCGCCGACGAGTCCCTGATAGGCATCTCCGGCCTCGAGACTCAGCCCGCCCTTTGCACTGCCATTCCCATGACAGCCGCTGAACGCGCAGCGTTTGTCGAAGATCTGCGCCTGAATGGCACTGAGGGTCGGCTCGGGAGCCGTACACGTCGGGTCGGCGCCACAACCTGAAACGGCGGCAACTCCGGCGATCATGGCCGCCCACATCAAACGTCTTCGCATCGAGATCCTCCAGTATCCAACTTGCCACGGCACCCGCGACCAGGCGCGCGACGTCACTGACGAGCCTACCATGTTTCCCGATATGCGTACGACCAGCCACCGGCGGCTATACTGGAGGCACGCACGATGACTCGATATTCCGCCAGCTCCGCAGCGAATGACACGCCGACACGGCTGCTGCACACCGCCATCGCACTGTTTGCGGAACACGGCCTGCAAGCCGTGTCCCTGCGCGTCATCAACGAGCACGCCGGCAGCAAGAATGGTTCAGCCGTACAGTATCACTTCGGCAGCCGCGATGGCCTGCTCGAAGCGATCGTCGACTACCTCTGGACGGAGATCCTGCAACACACGATCGTGCGCCTCGATCGCCTTGAGACCTCGGACACGCCCCCGAGCGTTCGCGACATCGTCGAGGCCATTTTCGAACCCGCGCTGGCCTACAGTCTTCGCCCGGGCATCGGTCTGGCGGCGGCTCGATTGCTCCCTCGCGTGATCGAAGAAGCGCCACCACAAATCCGGCACCGTTTCGCCGAGCGACTGACCGGCATACTCTCCCGTGCACAGATTCTGTTGATTCAGGCCGCTCCACAAGTGCCTGAATCGGTTCTGCGGCTGCGCCTTGCATTCGCGTTGATCAACGGACTTCATCTCGTAACCGATCTGCATGTGCTCTATGGTGCGGAAGATGTCGTGAACGATCCGGATACCCGCGTCCGTGTGTATGATCACTTCATTGCAACGATCGCGGCTGGACTGGCCGCGCCACCCGAAACGGATCCGCTCTTCCGTCGCCGACTGCACGCACAGACGCTGAGCGATCGAGACGCCATCCAGTGAATTCGAGTCAGGAGCAACATCATGAGCAAGTCCATCCGCTGGACACCCGAAGCTGAAAAACGCCTCAAACGCGCCCCGTTCTTCGTGCGGCCCGTCATCCGCAAACGGGCGGAAGAAGCCGCACGCGAGCGCAACCTGGACGTCGTCGACGAAGCATTGCTCGATGAATTGAAATCAGGCGCTCACAAAGGCGATTCGCCCGGCTGAACCAATCTCGGCGCCGACCGCTCGGCCCCGTCAGGGAACGACGGGTTCCAGGGTCTTTTCATATTCGAAACACGCTGGTCCAGCCTCTGGCAGTGGTATGGGTTGCCCCGCTTCAGGCCAGGGACTCGACGCCGTCACCGGCTCACAACCGACAATCGCCCGATCGATCAGCTCCTCGACCGGTATGCGCGAATTGAACGGATCCTCTGCAAGTTCGACGATGTCGCCAACCGTCAGCTCGCTGGGATATCCGACGCCCACAAAGATACACATTTCATCGTCGGCGCTCGGACCGTCGGTCACCGTTCGATCTTCGCGATTACGGTAGTGACATGCCCAGTGAACGCCATCTCCGGCCCGCAATGTCCAGTCACCTGGTTCATAGAAGAGGATCGGTGGCGCATCCCAGTCAGGATTCACGAAAAACGGCGTCTCGCTTACCTCGCTGGTCGCCCGATCGTATTTGTTCATCGTAAAGCAGGCGCCTCGCGCATGTGAATGGCTCGAGATCGCGACCATTTCGATGTCGCGTTCGACCGCGCACGTCCACGACTCGATGCGCGCAGATTGCCCAGGGATCTCGATCGGATCGCCAATCCCGTAGAAACCGGTCAGCACATGCTCTACTTCTGTTTGCGGTACCCGGTAAAAATTGACCGCGGCATTGACCAGGACATCTTTGTCGCCCGTATTGATGTAGTGGTGTTCCATGATCAGCGTCAGCGGCGCCACGGCCGGCACCGCAATACCATGCGGCAACCGGGCGACCTGGTGCGTAATCTGGCTCGGATACACCGGATACGCCCCCTGCTCCATGATGTCGCCAAGCGCGGCGCAGTCCGTCTGCCCGAGTGGATGCCCGAGATACCTCGCACCGACATCCGTGCCGAAGTACGCATCAAGGACAGAAAACACGCCAACGTGAACGTTCATGTGATGGGTCCAGTCCGAGGTCCGACTTTCAAAACCCCCAATCCAGACCAGTTTTTCGTCGCCCTGCGGTTCGAATCGAACGATATCGCACACCGTTGTTTCGCTGCCGGCCGGCACGACGTGCGGCGCCGACGTGATCTGGTAGCCAAATTCGGGTTTCGGCAACGACACCCGCAAGTCTTCCGCGCCAGGTGGAACCGATGGATCGCGCGCTGTGTCATCGCGGCACCCCGCACCGGCACAAACGACCAGCAGAACAACCGCGACCGGAACCAGGTCTGCCCACACCGTCCGCCGGCTGTATTGATTAGCGCGTTTCATCCCTAGACTCAACCACAACGCACCAGCTGAGTCAAGTACAACGAATGGCCGTTCGTTTAAACGCCGATTTGATTTTGGCCCGCGGACTTGACATCGCCCCATGGTCGGACTATGATTGCACCTGACAGATGTCCTGGCCGGGGGCTGTGGCCCGGGACTTGTGCAGAGGAGGTGCGCACGGTGAAAGAGCTTGTGGAACTGATCGCGCGAACGCTGGTTGACCACCCGGATCTGGTCGAGGTCAATGAAATCGACGGGGAAACCTCGAGCATCATCGAATTGCGCGTCGGCAAAGAGGACATTGGCAAGATCATCGGACGACAGGGTGCACATGCCCGGGCCATCCGCACGCTCCTGGCTGCCGCCGGCGGCAAATACCGCAAACGATTTACCCTTGAGATCATCGACTGACGCGCAAGACGTGCGCCACCGGACCCGAATCTCTTAGAATAATACGCAGTTTCCGTCCGTTGTTCACTCCTGCCAGGGGACTTGCGCTGTGAGCCGACGACTATATTGCCCCAGTTGCGGCGTCGACGTCGAGACATTCGTCATGGTTCAGGGGGGCCAGGAGGTGCCGCACTGCAGCATCTGTGGTCTCGTGCTGGACGACGACGAAGCGCCATCTGAAACTGGCACACCAGGACGTGCGGCTCTGGCATACGTCCTGATTGCGGAAGACAGCCCGCTGATTTGCAATGCCGTTGCCGATATGCTCGAATCGCAGCACATTGCAATGGAAGTCGGCCGGGCCGCGAATGGCGTGGAATTCGTGTCACAGGCCACGGCACGGTTTCGCCAGCAGGGCAAGCTCAGCCTGGCGATTCTCGACGTCGAAATGCCCATCATGAATGGTGTTCAGGCCGCCCGCAGCCTGCGTGACCTTGAACGCCAGCTCCACGTTCCCCGCAAGACACCCGTCCTGTTTTTTACCAGCCGAAAGATTGACGAACGATTCAAACAGATTCTCCAGCAACTGCAACCCTCGTCCTTCGTCAACAAGGGAACGAGTACCGATCCCGAGCATCTTGCCCAACGCGTGCGCAAGGTCCTGTCTGTTCTGCTTCCAGGCAAAGTTCCGGCAGCCTGAATCCGTTACAGAATATGCCGCAAGGACGCTTTCCCATGCCGACGTGTTTGATCGCGCTGCTTCTGGTGCTGCTCAATGCGTGCGCCGGAGCTCCGCGTATCCCGGACACGCCGGAAGCACCACCGGAGCACGGCGCGTTCGAGCGGGTATTGCGCATGGATCCCATCACGCTCAACAGCCCCCCGGACGGCATCCGCAACTGGGGACCTGCCGAATTTTTCGAGGCCGGCAATGACGCCTATGACGATGCCGACTGGCGGACGGCCGTCGCCTGGTATGACCGGATCATCCACGAGTACCCGGAACACGAACTGGTTCCGAGTGCACTGTTCAACGGCGGACTCGCACTCGAGCAACTCAACGACCTGGGACGCGCCGAGGCCTATTTCGCCGCGATCGTCGATCGGGCATCTGAGAGCGAACTGGTGGCAAGCGCATTGTGGAATCTGGTCGAATTGCGGGAAAAGCGCGCGGCCTGGAGTGATGTTCTGCAGACCATCGCCCAGTTTCACGACCTCGACCTGAGCGATGACGAACGATTCGAACTTGAGGCGCGCGCCTGGATCGCCCGTGCCATCCTCAAGCCGACAGACGCCAACATCGACCGGCTCGAAGCGATCGCGGCGACATTTCAGGAACGTCTGCGCCGGGGTGCGCAGCTCGGACGGGATACGCTTGCGCGCCTGTACTGGACCGTCGGCGAAATCTGGCTGGGCCGCGCCCAGGCCGTAATCCCCGACCCGGACAGTCGGCACCTCGAGGACGACCTCGAAACCAAAGCGGCCGCGCTATTGCGTGCTCAGGACGCCTATTTGCGGACGGTTCGAGCTCTCGATCCGGTCTGGGCCACCGCCGCCGTATTCCGGATCGGCTTTGCCTATGAAAGTTTCTACGCGGACCTGATCAATTCACCAGCACCCTCCGCACTGAGTGAAGACGAACGAACCGTCTATCTCGAAGAAGTATACAAAACCCTCGCGCCAGTCAAGAAGAAAGCGGAAATGGCGTACGAACGCATCATTCGCTTCTCGCGGCAATACAGCATCATGAGCGACTGGGTACATCAGGCCGAGGAACGACTCAGTCGTCTGCAGGCCCTGGAACTGCCATCTCCCGGCGGATAACAGCCCGCCGAACCAGCCCCGGTGCCCCACCCGAGCGCCGGGTCCCGACGATAATTGGCACTCGCTACCCCGCCGCTCGACCGCGATGTTTTCCGCTGGCGGCGTGGTTACCCAGCCGCAATGACGATCACGACGGTGGGCGTGGCCACCACTTCGGCCCGCCCTGCGAATGGAGATTCCTGCGTTGCCTGTCGTGACATCGCTCAGGTTTGGCGCATTCGGCGGGTTTTTGATAGGATCGGTGTAGCGATATGCATCGCTCAGCGCCGCCTAAAACCTTGTTTTAGCGGCGTCTCCGGACGGGGAGTGCACCACTGTCCGGTTGACGGCGTTGCATAGGATCAACAACCGAGGTCACACCTGACAACCAGAGGAAACCGCATGCCTGTTCAGATCGGCACCGTTACGCGGAACGCGCTTTTTCGGGCCCTGATCCCCACTCTTGTCGGCGTTGCCCTGTCGATACCCGTTACGATTCGGGCGCAAAATATCGATCTGGATCAGTTCGAGGAGATCGACACATCCGGGCAACCTCTTGCGCCGAAACCTCGAGCAAACAAGACAGGAAGCGGCACTTCAGCAGACCCAACGGCCGGCTGGGAAGAAGTCGCCCCGTCGGCAGCTCGACCCGCACGGCCTCCCGCAAACCGGATGGATACGGTTGACCTGAAGCCGTCCCCAACCGCGGCCGCGGCACCGAAGGCGACCCCTGTCGTGCCGCCCCAGGAACCGATCGCGACGCCGGCCGCGCGCTCCCGGGCAGGCGTCGATACGCGGGTGCGCACCCCTGCTGCAAATATTTCTCTCGACGCACGCTTTCAGGATCAGATTCGCGAACTGAACCGCGAAATCGCCACGCTCAAGGAGCGTGTCATCGAGGCGAAAAGCCGCCTGCTCTCCTACTCTCAAAAGGTCGCACAGGGCTTCGCATCGGGGACGCAACTGTACCTCAAGGTGGACAGCGGCCTGGGCAAGGACTTCATCATCGAGCGGCTCGAGTTCTATCTGGACGGACACCAGATCTATACACGCGAATTCGAACCGGGGGAAACGGTGGACGAGATCCTGGCATACAAGGGCAGCGTACTTCCCGGCCGCCACCGCATCGATGTTGAAGCGATTCTGCGCGGCGACGACGGTCTGCTCGACTTTGGACACAAGGCCCGGCTTCGGCTGGAATCTGGTGAATATTTCGCAGCCAACGAAGGCAAAGTCGTTGAGCTCGACCTCGTGCTGTTCGACCGCGGCGGGCTGTTCAAGGCCATCGAAACCCGGCCAGGCCTGAAGTTCGAGATCGTCGAACGCGACGTTTTCTGAACTTGATCCCGGGACACCGGCCAACTTCCTGTCAGCGCCTGGCGAACCGTGTTCGCCCGGATCGGCGTGTGCGCGCACAGGGTCAAAGGGTCGCCATAGCGAGCCTGACACTGCTGCTCCTCGCGACGGGTGTGTTCGGCGGTTTCGGATCAGGACCGCAACACGCCGAGGCGGCCATTTCGGAACAGCGGCTGCAACGCCTGAACTTTTTTTACCGGTTTCAGCTCGGACGAAACTACTTCAACAGCGGAAGCTACCTGGAGGCAGCGGCGCATTTTCACAGCCTGCTAGGACAATACGCATCGCTTCCGAGACCCCTGCAGCTTCAGCTCGACTACTACCTTGGCATTTCCTATCACGAAGCCGGATTATCGGATCGCGCGCGGCCCCATCTGAAGAAGGTGATTGCAACCGCGTTCATTCCGCAATTCGTCGTCGATGCGGCTGTGGCACAAATGGCAATCGATGCCGCGCGCGGCCATGCGGACGAGGTGCAGAAGACATATGACCGGATCGCGGCGCGCAATTTTCCGCCAGACCTGCGCGTCCAGCTCGACTACGGTGCAATCCAGGCCAGATACCGGCTCAAGGATTACCGCGGCGTGCGCGATCTGGCGCTACGACTGCCCCCGGGCACGCCAGAATACCCCCGGGGCATATTGCTGTCCGCGCTGTCGATGATGGCGACGAAGCAGTACTCGGCGGCAGAGGAAGACCTCATGCGGCTGCTCAACGCTCCTGCCGAACTTGAGTCTGCAGGCATCGACAACCAGATACCGCGGCTGCAACTGATGCTGGCACAGGTTCGGTTTGACCGCGGAGATTACCGCCGCTGCCTTCAGACCCTCGATCAGATTCAGGCGCCGGAACTTGCTGCGGATGTGCTGTATACGCGCGGCTGGGCGCAACTGATGCAACAGCGTTACGACACCGGGCTTGAGACGTTCGAGCGCCTCGTGCGAGACCATCCCGAGGACGAGCGCAGCGTAGAGGCGACGTTGCTGGGCGGATACACGTTGCTGAACCTTGCACGCTTCCCCGAGGCGTACGCCTACTTCGCCACGCTCGAAACCGAATACAGAAAGGCCGCCCGGGAATTGTCGCGTTTTCGCGGCGGGTTCAACTCAATCCGCTCGCTTGATCAGTTGCTACAGAGCAATGCCCGACTTGCAAAGGCGCCGATCCCGCCTCAGATTCGTGACTGGATCTATCAGAGTCGCGATGTCCGCCTGGCCACCGGAGCACGGGATGAGGTCGCCGCGCTGGGCCGACTGATCGGGGATCTGCTTCGTGACCTGAAGCGCATGCGTGTCGTCAGTGCCGGCTTCGGCTCATCGTTCGAAAACCCGGCGACCCTCGAACGGCTGTTGCGCAACGAAAGCGCGCTGCGGCTGACCGAAATTCGCTCGCGGATTCTGGAATTGATGATCAAGCCGGTACGAGAAGGGCTGCTGGCCTCGCAGACTGGCGAATACAACCTGATCAATCAGGCACAAAGCACACGCAAGGAGGCCATCAAGGCGATTCGCACGGTGGCCAATCCCGTCAAGGAACGCGCAACGGCAATCCAGCGATCGCTGCGCAAAATCCAGCACTACCTGTATCTTGTCGCCGACAAGGAATTGTCAGGAACGCCCGATCCTGCCAGCCGGGATATCAGCGCAACAGTCGAATTGTCCCGGCCGGCGCTCGACATCCTCGACCAGCTTATGACGGATGAAGAGCGCATCGCCTTCGTGTTGCTCAAGGTCATGGAAGAAGAAGAGCGCCTCTGGTCGGTCATCGCCGAAACGATTTCCATTGAACGCGGCGCAGCGGAACGCATTCTTCGCAAGCTTGGCCTGTGGGACTCCCAGGCCTACATCGACCGTCTGGAACTGCTTTACCGCTCGACCAGTGGCATCGAATCCATCCTCAACGACAATGGCGAGCTGCTGCTGGCAATTCAAACGGGGATCCTCGACGGCGTCATGCGCTATACCGACACGATGAATGAAGATCTCGCGGACTTGCGGCAACAGCAGGGTGCCCTCTTTGCCGCCGCAGAGCAGGTACGCCTGCAGCGCGTTGATGTGGCCTGGGACGGCGAAGTACAGCGCCTGCGTGAAGCCGAAGCCCGGATGGCTGGCGGCAAACTCGACCTGGGATGGCGCATCAAGGAAGTCGAACACGAACTGATGAACGACGTCCTGCGCGAGGAGCAGGATCGGCTGCGTGAACTGAATGCCTACTACGACAAGGTTCGCGATCAGGCAGAGGCCGCCGCGCGCGCGATCGATGTACTGGATGAACGAATCAGATCTCAAATTGCCGGCTCGGTCCAGGGCGACCGAACGGTTGACCTGTCGAAGTCGCTCGAAATGATCTCGCGCGAACTCGAACAGATGGAACGATTTGTCAACGAACTCAGTCGCGGATCGAAATCGATCCTCGAACGCGACAAAGAGTTGCAGTGGGTACCGGAGTACCAGCGATGATCCGCCCCGTCAGCATACGTCAGGCCGTTTGCGGCGGCGCCCTCGCCCTTGGGCTCAGCCTGTTACCCGGCATGGCGTTCCCGCAGACATCGGCCGCGGTAACCGACGAAACGCTCGGGTTCCAGTTGACCGAACGGGTTCGTCTGGCCACCGTCCAGTCGCGGATCCAGGCACAGCGCACACTGATGCAGTGGGTACGGGATCAGGCAGTCAGGATCGCAAATACCAAGCAGGAACTCGAACGCAAGCAACTCCGCAAGGCGTTCGACGAACTGGTCAAGACGATGCGCGGCAAGGGCAGTGAGCGGCGTCGCAAGCTGATCGACGAGATGCAGACGTTCGTACAACGCTACGCGGACACGCAGGCGTCGGGCGACCTGCTGCTGCGACTGGCCGAGCTTTATTACGAGGAAGCCAACTTTCAGTACATCCTCGCGATGGATGAGTACGAACGGCAATATATCGCCTTCGAGAAGGGGGAGGCCGACAACCCGCCGGAACAGCCAGAACCCGACTATGGTCCCGCGCTCGAGCTGTACCGCGAATTCACGGAAGCCTACAAAAATCACCGGTATTACCGTGACGGGCTGTATCTGTATGCCTATCTGCTCGAAGAATCCGGTTTCGAAGATCAGGCGGTCGAGATTTATGAGCGGCTGCTCGAAACCGACCCCGATGGTCCACTCGCCCCCGAAGTCTCGTTCCGGGTCGGCCAGTACTATTTTCTGACCGGAGACCTGGATCTGGCGGCAGAACGCTACCGCCATACGCTCAAATTGCGTGATCAGACGTTCTACGACAAGGCGCTGTACAAACTGGCGTGGACGTACTACCGAATGGACGACCTCGACCGCGCCCTGCTTGGCTTCGTCGAATTGATCGATTACGGCGAAAAGGTGCCGGTCGGCGCGGAAATGCGCAGCGAAAGTCTCCAGTACATGGCAATCATTTTCTCGGATCGGGGCGGCCTCAAGGATCTCGAAGCGTTCTTCGCGCAGATTGGGCCGCGTTCATACAAACTGGAAGTCATTGAGCGGCTGGCAGATCTCTATTTTGAGACCGCGGACTATCGCAATGCACTGACCGTGTATCGCGACCTGCTCGATCTGCAACCCTATGCCGCGACTGCGCCGGTTCTTGTGCGCAAGATTGAAGATTCCTGGACGAAGCTCGAGAACGAGCGCCAGGTCGTCGAATCCTGGCGCGAATTCGCAGAGCGCTTCGGTAACGGCACGACGTGGCAAACACGTTGGAAGGAAGCGGACCCACGCCTGGCCTGGGATGTACAGAAAGAAGCTGAAAAGAAGGGCTTCGACTACGCGGCCTGGTGGCATGGCAAAGGCCAGGCGACGTCGGATCCCGCCAAACGTAAACAGTATTACCTGCGTGCTCTGAAGGCGTATGAAGCCTTCGAGAAACAGTTCGACGACAGTGTTCGTCTGGCCGAGGCGGTATTCAATCAGGCCGAAATCCATTACGACCTGGGCAACTGGAACAAGGCGGGTGAATTGTATGCCCGCGTCCCGGAGATTGCCGTCGATCCGACCAACGAACTGTTCTCGGAGTCGGCCTGGAACATGATCCTTGCGCGGCGCAAGGCGCTGGAAGTCTGGGAGCGCACACCCAAAGCGCAGGCGATGCTGAAAGCCATCGCCGCCGAGCGGGCAAAGCTCGAAGCCACAGCGGAAAAGGCGCAGAAGGAAGGCTCACTCGCGCGCGCCACCCGCTCGGTCACCGGCCCTGCCGCAACGACTGCCGCCACGCCGACAACCGCAGTCGCCCCACAGGCGCCGGTTGAGGCACCGACCCGAAAGCGCGTCGGCGCGGACGGCAAGACGGTCAAGAAAAAACGCACCCTTCCGAAGGCCGCGATGAACCTCATTCGTGCGAGTCTGTACTATGTGCGCCTGTACCCACTGGGCGAACGCTCGCCGGCCGTCTACTACAACACCGGCGACATCCTGATGACCTATGGCCTGTACGGTCAGGCGCGCAAACAATACATTTCGTTCGTGGAACGGTTCCCGGACAACGCGTTCGTCCTCGATGCGATCAAACAGGTCGTCCGCACGTTTTTGCTCGAACAGAAGTTTGGCGATCTCGTCGAATGGGGCTACAGCATCTACGAGTCACCGCTCGCCAACAACCCCGAGATCCGGGACTATTTCACGACGATCCTGTCCGGCGCGATGTTCAAGGACGCACAACAACTGGAAAAAGACGAAAAGCTGCGCGAAGCGGCGGACGCCTATCTGACGCTCGTCGATCGCTTCCCGGAATCAGAGTTTGTCGACGAAGCCCTGATCAACGCTGCCGCCGCATTGCAGCGCCAGGGAGACTGGGAGCGCTCGACCCAGGTCTTTCTGCGCTTCTACGAACAGTTCCCGGATCACCCATTCGCATCCGAAGCGCTGTTCCAGACGGCCTGGAACGCCGAGCGTGTCCTCGATTTCAATGCCGCCGTTTCGCGCTACACCGAGCTGCTGGACCGTTTCCCGAAACATCAGAAAACGAAAGACGCCCTGTTCAACTCGGCGAATATTCTGGCCAAACTCGGACAATCGCGTCGCGCGGCCGAGCTGTTCCTGCTCTACATCGAGCGGTTCCCGAATGAGCCGGATGAGGCCGACAACATCTTTTTCGCGGCACGGGCCTATTACGACGATGGCGACCTCGAAAAGGCGGAACAACTTTTCAATCGCTACATCAAACACAAGAAGCGTACAGAACGCGAGGTCGAAGCACTTTGGTACCTGTCGCAGATTGCGCTGGAACGTAACGACGCGAAGGGCTATGACAAACTGCTGGACCGAATCCTCGAAGCCTACAAGCGGTATACCGCGGAAGGAAAAATCGTCGATCCGCGATTCGCGGCCGAAGCCGCATTCCGCAAGGCGGAAAAAGTCGATCGCGCCTATCGCAATATCAAACTGCGATTGCCCATGGATCGCATGGCGAAGCTGCTCGAACAGAAGGCTGCGTCCCTCAAGAAGGCGGTGGAAACCTGGACGGGCGTCGTGCAATACAAGGATCCGTACTGGTCAAGCGCCGCACTGCACATGATTGGCGAGGCGTACCAGCATTTTGCGGACACCCTGTTCGAAGCACCGGTGCCGCCCGATCTGGACGAAGAAGAAGCCGAATTTTACAAAATGGAACTCGAAGACCAGGCCTTCCCGATCGAGGAAAAAGCGATGCAGGGCTGGCAGAAGAACCTCGAACTGGCCGTGCGCCTTGGCATCGACAATGAATGGGTCGAAAAGAGCCGCAACAAGCTGCTCGAACTGTATCCAGATGTCGCGCGCGTCAAAGGCAAGGAACGGCAATTGCTGGCCGACAACGAATTTTTCTATCGTTTCCCGGCCAGCTCCGAAGGCGGCGACAAGCTGAAATTCGATGGCCCGCGCGTCGTTTATCTGCAAACGCCATACCGGATCGAGAATCTCGAGCAGCGCTACGCAATCACGCTCGGCTGGACGGACCGGCAGAAGCGCGTGCTGTTCAACGTCAGCGTGCCTGCACCAGCCGTTCTGGAAGACGGGCAGATCGTTGAACTCGACGGCATCCGCGACCTCTGGAAGAAGCACTTCCAATGATCCGCTTCCGCTCGCCATATCGCTTCATCCCCGCCTTCCTGGCCGGACTGCTTGCTGTCGGCTGTGCGTCGACGACGCCATACACGCAGAAACTCGAAACGTCCACCGCAACCGACGCCGGCACGTCGAGTACGGACACGGCCGCCGAGCGGGCATTGCGCGAACGCATCGCGCGTGACCCAGGTGATTTCAATGCCTGGTACGATCTGGGCGTTCTCTATGAGCGCCGCGGCGCCATCGACCAGGCCGAGCAGGCCTGGCGCAAGGTACAACTGCTCGAACCGCGCCACATCCCCGCCGCGGTCAACCTCGCGGCACTCTACAAGGCCCGCGGCCAGATCCGCGAAGCAATTGTGACGCTCAACGACCTGTTCGACACCGGCATGGACGATCCGCAGGCGCGCACCGACCTGGCGATCCTTTACCGCCTCAGCGGCAACGCCGACCGAAGCCTGTACGAGTCGAGCGAGGTACTCAAACGATTCGGGCTGGTCTATGGCGCGATGCTCAATGCCGGCCTGGTCTATCTCGACACAGGCCGAACCGAAATGGCGTTGACGCTGTTTCTCGAGCTGAAGAACCAGTACCCCGACGACGCAGGGCTGCACTTCAGCATCGGCAAAGCCTACCAGGCGCTCGGCAACCCGATCGCGGCCGAAAAAGAATACCAGCAGGCTATCAGTCTCGATACCAACGCATACGAAGCGTATAACAACATCGGCGTCCTGCGCCTGCTCAAGAAAGAATACGCCGCGGCATTGACCCAGTTTGAACGGGCCGTTTCGGCCAACGTCAACTTTGCGACCGGCTGGCTCAACCGCGGTATCGCACTGCGCGGTCTGGAGCGCTATCGCGAGGCAGAGCAATCCTGGAAGCGGGCGCTGAGCATCCGCCCTGACTTTCCCGAGGCCGAATATAATCTGGCCCTGCTCTACGACGACTACTGGAACCGCCCGGACAACGCCATTACCGCCTGGCGTGCGTACCTGAAGCGATACGGAAAAACACTGCCGGAAGACGAAGTCAAACGCATCGAGGATCGGATCGCGGCGCTGCTCGAGCGCAAGGAAAAACTCCGCGCCGAGGCCGAGCAGGAACCAGAGCCTGAGCCGGAACCGGAGCCGGCGCCTGAACCTGCGACGACGCCCGCTGCTCCGGCGGCAATGACCACCCCGGATGCGGCCACCGCAACGACCCCACCTGCGCCCGTCTCCACGCCCGCCGAGGCATCCGCGCCCGAGGAACAACCCGAACCTGCTGCAACGACCAGCTCGGAACCCGACTACGCCGAGATTGCCGAGGCCTTCAACCAGGCGCGTCAGGATGCGGGACTCCCGCCCGTTGAACCAACGCGTCTGATCGAACAACTCGCCAACAAGGCCGCCGAATTGCAACAGAAGAGCGGCAAAGCCTGGACGTTCGAAGTCCAGACCGATGGGGACAAGCCCAAACTGGTGCCAAAGGCGCTTGAATAGCCCCAAGAATCAGAACGCCGTTCCGATTGCACCACTTTCTTGCTTATGCATCGAAAAGACGTTAAAATACCTTGACTCGTTTCGACCTGGCATATGCCAGCAACACACAACAACAGAGGAGAAGGAACCCGTGTTTCTCAAACGTTTCGTTATGCTTTCTTCCATCGCCCTTCTGTCCGGCGGCATGGCCTGTGGCCTCGTCGATGATGCGCTGAACAACCTCGCGGCCCAGCTCGAGGAAGAGGCGGCTTCAGCCGGCATCGATGTCAACGCAACCATTCCTGATCAGCAGCAGGCTGAAGAAATTTTCGGGGCGACCGTCAATGCGATCATGGGCAGCGCAATGGAAGTGGCAATGCAGGCCGCGCAAGAATCGGCCGGCGGCGCCGCTCCAATGCAGGACGCTCAGACGATTACGGTCAACAAGACAATTGATGTCGAAGGCGGCGGTACGCTGACCGTTGACGGTACCGTGACGCAGGAGCAGACCGAAACCAGCATCACCATGACCCAGGACATTACCGTGACCTGGTCGGGCGTGAATGTTCCGACAGAAAATGGTGCGGTCGAAACCTCCGGAAAATTGGTGCAAGTCACGACGCTCGAAATCGACCCGCAAGCACAAAGCCCCGAGCCCAGCTCGGTCGAAAGCGATCTGGTTGGTCAGATCACCACGCCGGCCGGAGCGTTCGCATTCGACGTCCATATTTCTCTCGCCAGCAACACCCTGACCATCGAAGGGACGCTGAATGGCAAGGACTACAGCCAGACGATCGACCTGTCTCAGCTCGAAGATGACATGGGGGGTGCACCGGACGGTACGACTGATACCGTAACCGGCCCCACCGATGGCGTGACCGACTCGTCCTTGCCTGGTACGACAACGCCGTGATACAGATCTGACTGCAAACAGCAGAGAAAAGCCGCCCGCTTGCGGGCGGCTTTTTTTTCTGTCAATGTCTTCAGGTGCGCCGGAGCCTCAGATCGGCCCGGAGTCCAGCCCGTGCTGCGCGGCGATGCCACGCAGCCAGTCGCGTGCCGACGACTCGTCGTTGAAGACGCGGACGTCGTTGGGCAGGCGCATCAGCTTGAGAATCGGGTTGATCACGGCTTTGAGCAGATGGCTGCGAATCAGGATCGCGGAGGCCGGGCTACAGCGGTGCATGGCGTCACGATGATCCCGCGCCCACTGCCCCAGGTAGCGATGCACGGCCAGTGACGCCTTGAGTTTGCAGTCACGGTAGTCGATGATGGCCACATAGCGTGCGTCGTCCGCCATCAGGCGCTCGAAACCGCCGCACTGCTGCTTGCATTCATCCATCGCCAGCGTGCCGTGTCCCTTGACCACGACCAGTGGCAGATTGGCGTCGTTGAATTCGATCGATCCAGAAGCCATGTCATTCTCCTCTTCGAGTCATCGGTCCAGAATCAATGTCGCACGAAATGCGCCACGTCGCACCGTGCCGCGATCCGTGGATCAAAGCGAGACGCCCCAGTCGCAGACCGGCAGATCGTCCTGCAGCATCGACGCCGCGCGTACGGCGAGGATCTCCGGCAACTGTTCCGGAAAGGTGCTTCGCCCGCTCACGAGAAACTGCAACACCGCTGGCGTGACGAGGCCGTGCATCACCACGGCCACGAACTGACGTCGCTGCGGTTCGATCTCCGGCGCGACCCGGTCCAGGCGATCCGACAGGATGCCGCGCGAACGCGACAGCCGCTGCACGAGTTCGCTGCGCGGGATGTCCTGCTGCGGACCAAACATGATGCTGAACACGAATTTCGCCGTTACCGGAACCCGCTGCATCCGGCTCAGCACATACTCGGCATATGCCTGAAACACCGCTTTCGCGTCGTCGGCCTCGGCCAGGGTTTGTTCGAGCTCGTCACAATAGGTGCCGAAGCGGTCCTCGATCAATGTCCAGAGCAGCTTTTCCTTGCTGCCAAAAAAGTGGTACAGACTGGGCTGCGTCACACCCGCGGCCTGACAGATGTCGCGCACGCTCGTGGCCGAATAGCCGCGATCGGCAAACAGCGCCTCGGCCGCTTCGAGCAGACTGGCCTTTCCATCACGCATGGCTGAGCTCCGTCGTGTCACGCCACGACGCGACCAGCCGTGACAATGCGTCGAGATCAGGCGCGTCCAGAAGCATCAGCGATATGTCGTCGGCCCACGCGAGCCTTTCGTGCAGCTTGCGGGCCACCTGCTTCGGCGGCCCGAGAACGGCGAACGCGTCGACAACGTCATCGAATACGGCGTCGGCCAGCGCCTGCCAGCGCTGCTGGCGAACGAGCTGGGCACACGCGTCGCAGAGATCCTCCAGGCCTGATGCCGCGAAAATCGGCGCATAGGCGGGCGTCGATGCATAAAAGCCAATCTGGGCGCGTATCCGCTGCCGACCCTGTTCGAGAACCTCCTCGCGATCGGACACGCAAACGATCGCCTGCGCGATCAGCTCCAGCGGCGCAGCGCTGTCATCGCGCCGCGCACGTCCTTCCGCGAGTGCGGACCGCGTTACCGTGTCGAAATACGGCCCGGTCGCCAGCGGAAAGACCACAAACCCGTCGGCGCACTCCGCCGCGAGCGCGGTCATCGCGGGTCCGACCGCCGCGAGCCAGACCGGTGGCGGCCCAGCGTCACATCTCGCTGGTCGAAACATTGGCTGCATCCGCGTATGGCGGACGAAACGTCCTTCGACGTGCAGCGGGACATCGTGATACCAGTTGTCGAAAATGGCGCGGATCGCCTGGATATACTCGCGCATGCGCGAGACAGGCGGTGCCCAGGGCATCCCGTATCGCTCTTCGACATTCTCCCGAATCTGCGCACCTAGTCCGAGCGCGAATCGGCCGCCCGTAAGCAGTTGCAGGTCATTCGCCGCATACGCCAGCGTCATCGGATTCCGCGCGAACGCGACGGCAATCTGCGTGGACAGCCGCGCGTCTCCGAGACCCTGAGCGACTGCGGCGGCCTGTACGAAGACATCTCCCGCCCCCTCGAACAGGAACATTCCGTCACAACCCGTCGCCCGAACGTCCCGGGCCAACGCCGCGAGCGCCCGTGGATCAGCCGCGGCCAGCGGCAGATGGAGTCGTGGTGGCATCCGCCGTCGTCTTATTCCCCGGTGAACCGGGGTTCACGCTTCTCCATGAAGGCCGTCGGTCCTTCGCGGGCATCCTTCGAACGAAAGACCGGTTCACCAATCTCCAGCGACTTCGCGATCGCGTCCTCGGCAGGTACGCCATCGGTCTCGACCAGGGCGCGCTTGACGGCCTGGACCGCCACCGGACCGCACTTCGCGATGCGCTCGGCGACCTCCATCGCCTTGTCCAGTGCCTTGCCATCGTCGACCACGTAATTGATCAGGCCGTAGTGGAGCGCTTCGTCGGCCGTCAGACGGCGTCCACTGAGCAGCATCTCGGCTGCGATCGCATACGGGAGTTGCCGGCGCAGGCGCACCGTGCTGCCACCAAGCGGAAACAGGCCAAGCTGTACTTCGGTGACGCCAAACACGGCGCTCCGGCCCGCGACGCGAATATCGGTTCCCTGCAGGATTTCGGTACCTCCTGCCAGCGCGAAGCCCTCGACCGCGGCAATCAGCGGTTTCTTTGTCAGGTACTTGAGCAGCAGCGCTTTCCAGTGCAACTCGGGATCTTCCTGCATCCGCTGCATCCAGACATCGCCTGCGTCCCATTTGCCGCTCGACATCGCGCCAAGGTCGCTTCCGGCGCAGAAAACACCGCCCTTGCCCGTCAGCACGATGGCGCGTACATCCCGGTCGTTGTCGGCCTCTTCCCAGGCGTCGGCCATGCGCACCAGCATTTCGATGCTCAGCGCGTTGCGCTTGTCTGGCCGGTTGAACGTACACAGGGCGACGTGGCCCCGTTTCTCGTACAGAAAATGTGCTTCGGACATCGATGGTCCTCCCGGACTGCTATCGTATTGTATGTTGCCTTGCTACAGGCTATAACGAACGTTAGATTCGCGCAAGCACGTCACCGGATGCTGTCCACCTGCGGAAGTACACCATTGACTTCGACGACGACTGAAACTCTGGAACCACGCATCCTCCTGCTCCGCTGGGCGACGGCCTTTCTGATCGCGGCCGCTCAGACCTGGGTGTATATTCTGCTCAACGTCTGGAACATCTCGCGTTTCGACAGTGGCGCGTGGTCCGCGATCAGCCTGCACACGCCGCTGGACGATCTGATCCCGTTCGTTCCCGAGGCCATCTGGACGTACCAGTTGTACTATCCGCTCGTGCTGCTACCCGTGTTTCTGATCCACAATCAACGCGTCCTGCGCGAAACCGCGGCAGCGTACATTCTGATGCTTGGCATTGGCGCCCTGTCCTGGATCCTGATCCCGGTGCGCATGGTCTATCCAGAGATCGGCTGCCATTCCGTCAGTTGCGAATGGCTCGCCCACCTCTACACGATCGACCAGGGCGTCAACGTCTTTCCGAGCGAACACACGTCTCTCAGCCTCTATGTCGCCATCCGCTACGTCGAGTCGCGGCATCCGTTCGCCATTCCGGTCGCGATCGCCGCAGCGGCGGTGATTGCGTCCACGGTCCTGATCCGCCAGCACTACCTGCTGGATCTGCCGGCGGGCGCGCTCGTCGCCTGGATCTCGTGGCGCGTTTCGCGCCACTATTTTCGCGGCAAATAGGTACCATTCGCCACCCAGGCACACGCTCAGACGGCAACAAAAGGCAACGAACGTTCGTTAGGTCAATTTGGCAAAACCTTTTTGTTTCGTTATGATTCTTTACAGCAGAACCTGTTGAGCGGACATTCATTTGTATACTTACTGGCCGACGTTGTTGCGGATTTTCCGCTACAGCTTCTCACGACGATACTGCACCTGGCGCTACCTGCTGTTTCCGGTACCGATCACGCTGCTGATCCTGTCGGTGCGCGTCATCGTCTTCGTTTGCCAGGGCCTGGATTACATCCTGTTCCCGCGCTTCGTTCAGCAGGAAGTTCGCGAACCGATTTTCATCATGGCCAATCCGCGCAGCGGTACAACCTTCTTGCACCGGCTGCTTGCCGAGGACGAGCAGTTCACCTGGCTCAAACTCTGGCATACACTGCTGCCATCGATCACGCTATACCGCCTCGTTGGTGCGCTCACATGTGTCGATCGCGTCATCGGACGGCCACTCGGACGGCTGTTCGATGGGATCAATCGACTCGCATTTGGCGGCTGGGACGGGATTCACAAGACCGGCCTCGATCAGTCGGAAGAAGATGAGCAGCTCTGGGTGTATCTGTTCCTGACGCCCGGGATCATGATTTTTTATCCATTCATCGACAAACTGCCCGAGGCATTGACGCCAGACGAGCTGCCGGAGCGTATGCGACGACGTCTGGTGCGCTACATGCGCCGCGCGATGCAGCGCCACGTCTACGCCACCGGCGGCAAGCGGTTGCTGGCCAAGAACGCGCTCGCGGGGGGGCGCCTTGGCATCTATCGAGAAGCCTTCCCCGACATGGTATTGATTCACACCGTGCGGCACCCCTGCGAAACGATACCGTCGGCGATCAGCATGTTCAGCAAGCCATGGCGGACTCATTCGCCTCAGTGCCTTGATCCGGACGCAGAGCTGCGCAATCTGGTCGATATCGTCGTCCTCAACTACCATCAGCTCATGCAACATCGCGCGACATTCGACCCGGAGCGCTATATCGAATTTCGCTACGACGCACTCGTGTCCGACCCGTGGTCGGTCGTCCAGGCGGTCTACGACAAGTTCGAACTCGAGTGCGACGACGCAAGCCGCACGCGCCTGCACATGCTCTGCGAACAGGCACGCACCTATCGCAGTACCCACGAATATGATCTCGCCGACTTCGGTTTGACCGCTCAGGAAATCGCCCAACTGGTTCCGGAAGTGTTTGCGGCCTGGGATTTTCCACTCGAACCGTCAGATCCGCAGCGCGCGGCCGCGGGATGAGCGTCCGCGCACCCGCGCGTACCGCGTACAATGTCGTCATGACTGAACTCGAACAGGAACAGCCGCCCGCGCTGCCCGACCTGCTTGCCGATGCGCGCGAGCCGGAATCGGAAGATCCGCGCAAATGGACGCCGCCGGAAGTCGTCGGCCTCGCGCTGATGTACGCCTACGGCATCGAAGTATTGACGCACCTGCACCACCCGCAATGGCGCGACATGCGTTATCTTGCCGAGGATCTGCTGTTCAACCGTGATCTGTTGCAGGACTGGATCGATCTGCACGGCCCGGATGCGCTGGAATACCTGATCGAGCAGGAACTACCGGACCTGCCGCTCGTCGAGGAATCGGACGAACGACTGCAGGAACTCTATGTCGAGTCCGGCGATGTGCGGCAGTTCCTCGAAGCCGAGTACCGCCAGTTTCGTGAAGATATCGACCCGCCGCGTGCGCACCGCTGGTGGTGGCTCGATGCAGAACTCTACGGCCGCCAGATTCACTGAGTGCGCCCGGGTACACACACCGCGATCGCCGTTCGAGACTCTCGTCGGTACCCGCTACAATAATCCCCGAACCTGATGAACCGTTGCTCAGTCGCGACAGGAGTCCGACATGACTGCTCCCGGTCACGAACTCGAAACCATCGCTGCCGACGGGCGCATCAACGTCGTTTCGCCGCTGGACGGACGCGTCCTCGAACGGATCCCCATGACGCCACCAGAGGACGTTCCCGCGCTGTTCGAACGCGCGCGGCAAGCGCAACGGCAATGGCAGAAGCGCTCCGTGGCCGCACGCGCCCGCGCGCTGAAGCCGCTGGCACGCGGTATCGCCGATGCCGCGGACGAGCTGGTCGAATTGCTGCGCGAGGAAATCGGGCGACACCCGGCCGAATCCTGGTTCGCGGAGATCGTTCCGAACATCGACCTGATTCACTGGTGGGTCAGGCAGGGACGCAAGCACCTCGAACCGCAGCGGGTCAAACTGAATCCCATCAACTTCCCCGGCAAGAAGGCGTGGATCGAACTGGTTCCGCGTGGCGTGCTCGGCCTGATCACTCCGTGGAACTATCCGGTCTCCATTCCGCTGCGCGCGCTGATTCCGGCGCTGCTGGCCGGCAACGCCGTCGTCTGGAAGCCGAGCGAATATGCGGCGCTTGTGTCGAAGCGGCTAGACGCGCTGTTTTCGGAGTTCCTTGATCCCGACCTGGTCGTACTGGCACAGGGCGCGGGCCCGACCGGCGCGGCCGTTGTCGAACACTGCGATGGCATCGGCTTCACCGGCAGCTACGCGGTCGGCCAGCAGATTGCCGTACGTGCCGCCGAACGGCTGATCCCGTCCTCGCTCGAACTGGGGGGCAAGGACTTCGCCGTTGTCTGCCCGGATGCGAATCTGCCGCGGGCAGCAGCTGGTATCGCCTGGGCCGGGCTGACCAATGCCGGCCAGAACTGCGCCAGCATCGAGGTCGTCTGCGTCCACGAATCGGTCGCAGCAGAGTTCACATCGCTGCTGCGCGACGAGGTGCAGAAGATGGCGCCGTTCGTCGGGCCGATGATCAACGCCCGCCAGAAGCAGAAAGTCGCCGCGCAACTCGATGACGCGATTCGCAGCGGTGGCCTCGTCCTGATCGGTGGCGAGGGAGACGCAGACGGCCTGCGCATCGACCCGGCCGTGATCGAACACCCCGACTGGAACAGCGCCCTGATGTGCGAAGAAACCTTTGGCCCGGTGCTCCCAGTGGTCACCTGGCGCGATCTGGCCGAAGTCAGTGAACAGCTCGCGCGCAGCGCGTACGGCCTGACGTTGAGCGTCTGGTCGGCAGACGTGGACAGCGCGGTGGCCTGGGCCCGGCAGCAGCCAGCCGGGGTATTGACCGTCAACAACCACAGCTTTACCGCCGGCATCGCCGAAATGCCGTGGACGGGTGTGCGCCAGAGCGGACTCGGCGTCACCAACAGCGTCTACGCGCTGGAGTGGATGACCCGCCCCCGCGGCGTGCTGATCGACCGCAACAAGCAACGCGAGCCGTGGTGGCACCCGTACAACGACGCGGCCGTCACGATGGCGCGCGGCATCAGCGATCTCAATACGGGTCGCCGCCCGTTCTGGCGGGCGCTTCCCGACCTGCTCAAGGGGTTCCTGACACGATGGAAGTGACGCCACTCAGTCCAGATGTCGTTCAGGGATCGGTCGAAACCTTTCGCACGCTGCTGCGCTTCAATACGGTCAACCCACCCGGTAACGAACGACCCCTGATCGACTGGGTCGCCGACCAGCTCACCGCTGCCGGGATCGAGTCGACGATTCTCGAGTCCGCGCCCGGCCGGGCCAATCTCGTCGCCCGTCTCAAGGGCGGTTCCGAACCCGCTATTGTGCTGACCGGACACGTCGATGTCGTCGCGGTCGAACCGGAGCACTGGAGTGTCGACCCGTTCGCGGCGGAGGAAAAGGACGGCTGGATCTACGGACGCGGCGCGGTCGACATGAAACACCACGTCGCGATGTGCATCACCGTGTTCCTTGAATTGGCACGACGCAGGAACGCGCTGAACCGCGACGTGATCCTGCTGCTCGTCGCTGACGAAGAAGCAGGCTCACGCTATGGGATGCGCTGGATGGTCGAGAACCACGCGGATCTGTTCGAGGCCGGCTACGGCCTCAACGAGTTCGGCGGCTTCAATATCCCGCTGCCCGGTAACCGTCGCGCCTGGCTGGTCCAGACCGCCGAACGCGGCTTCTGCTGGTTCAGACTGCGTGCCCACGGCCAGCCGGGACACGGGTCGTTGCCACCCGCCGACAGTGCGGTCGAAAAACTGACCGCAGCCATTCAACGACTTTGCCACGCGGACCTGCCCTACCACCTGACACCCGCCGCACAAGCGTATCTGGATGGTCTCGCGCGCGCAATGGGGCCGCTCGGATTCGTTCCGAAGTTACTCAAGAACCGATGGACCGAAGGATTTGCACTGCGCCTGTTCCCCGACCCGGAACAGGCCAACGCCGTGCGCGCCTCGCTGCATAACACCGCCGTGCCCACAGTGATTCGCTCCGGTGAGAAAACCAACGTCGTCCCGGGGACGGCCGAAGTCGAAATCGACGGGCGCTATCTGCCTGGTTTTACCGAAGAGCAATTCCTCGACGAAGTGCGCCAGGTCGTTGGCGACGGGTTCGACATCGACGTCATCGAATCAGGACCGCCCGCGGAAACGACGCTGCACACACCGCTGCTCGACCAGATCCACGAAGTCATGAACGAGCGAACGGGCGGCGAACCCGTGGTCCCGTGGATGCTGATCGGATTTTCGGACACCAAGTGGCTGCAAACCGTCGGCATCCAGACATATGGTTTCTCGCCGATCCGCTTTCCTGACGACACCCGTTTCACCCGTCTGCCGCATGGCCACGACGAACGGGCGCCGCGCGACGGCTACGAATGGGGAGTGGAAACGCTCTGGCAGACCGTCGCCCGATTTTGCACGCGATGAACGAACTTGCTCTGCGGCGGGCGGAAGCGGCGTTTCTGAGTCGCTACCCCGGCGGCTTCGCGCACCCGGAGCTTGTCGAGATCGGCCAGAAGAAACACAAGATGGACAAGATGGAAGCCCTCACGCGCGAGTCTTTCGCCAAAAAGCGCTTCGACGACCCAGCGCGACTCGCCGAAGATGCCATTCGTGTCGTGTCGCGGTCGAGCATGGTCTCCGTGTTCGAGAAGCCAAAATTTCGCGACTACGTCCGGCAACTGGGCCGTGACGACCGGGCCGCCTTCGTGGCGGCGCTGCAGGAATGGATCCACGGAGCGGAAGCGCGCGGTTTCGAGGCGCTGTTTGCCGCGCTCGCGCCCGGCAAACTGACGAAGTGGACGCTGATGTCGGTGTTCAAGGCATATTACCGCCCGCGACACGATGTGTTCATCAAACCGACCACCGCGAAGCTGATCATCGCGCGTCTCGAACTCGGCCTCGAATACCATCCCACGCCGACCTGGGGATTCTACCGCGACTTCCGCAACGCGATCAACGACATGAAACAGCTCGTCGCGCCCGAACTCGCCATCAACAATCCGGCATTCTGCGGATTCCTTATGATGACCCTTTCGGGCGATCTGAACTGAAGCCGAACACCACTGTCTCAGTCTCCGTGACAAGGAGTCCGAAAGATGCGCCGTTTCCCTGCTCTGCTTGCTCTGCTCCCCTTCACGCTCGCAACGGCACCGGCCGCCGCCGATGACGCGGCGACCATCGAATGGATGCACGAGGTTGCCCCATTCCGCGAGTTGCGCGACCGCAAGGACGCACCGGTTCCGACGGACGCAGAGATCCGCGCCGCGCTCGGCGGAGAGATCGTTGCGCGGCGCGGCGAGATTCCGGGCACATCGCTCGACTATGTCTGGGCTGCGCGCGTGCTCGATGTCGACCCGAAGCTGTTCTGGCTTGCCATCATCGACCGCGAACACTACGAGCAGCTCAGCGACAACATCGTCGAATCGATCATCACCGAACAGCAGCCGGACCGATTCTTCAGCTACAACGTCCTCGAAGCCCCGCTCGTCAGCACCCGACACCAGGTGCTGGAGTGCTTCGCGAACCGCGAATTGTACGAAGCGTCGGACGGAAAGATCTGGGAGCACTACTGGCACCGGGCCAGCGATGTCGAGAAGCGCATCGCGGAAGCCCTGCAAAGCCCAAAGCTGGAGCGAATCGGTCCTGAAGATGTAGAGAAGGCCGTCATCGTCGCCCACAACGATGGCTCGTGGATGCTGATCCCGCTTCCGGACGGTCGCCTCTGGGCCGAGACCTACAGCGCCAACGATCCTGGCGGCAGTATTCCGGACTTCATCGTCCGCAAAGTCGCCGCCAGCAGTACCGAAAAAACGCTGAAGTCGTACGAAGCCTGGACCCGCCGCCAGGCCCGGATCCACTTTGGTGCCGCCCACCCAGACGTTCTCGCGCCCGACGGGACATGGGTCAAACCCGCAGCCTTCATCAACGGCAGTCCGGCTTTCGCGCCACAGCCAACCACCGGGGGCCAGGCCGGTTCCGGAACGGGCGCCCACGGGGACCAGTAGGCCGTACTGCGATCAGGGCCGCCGCAGGCGGCGTTCAAGAATCGTTGCGGCGAACGAAAACCGAAGGTGCCGCACTACGACAGACCGAGGCTACGGCACCAGCGGGAAAGTTGTTGCCCAGCGACGCCGTTGCCGTTTCCGGCATCCCGATGGCGCCGCGATTCCGCTTCAAGCCGCAGACGTCAACGGCTGAATACGCTCAAGGTGCAGTCGATCCGAGCGCTGCCTGGCGTGCCACAAATCCCAATCCATCTGCAGACCGAGCCAAAACTGCGCATCCATACCGGTTGCCTGTTCGAGCTTCAGCGCCATCTCGGGACTGACGGCCCGTTTCCGGTTGCAAAGTTCGTTTATCGCGCGCGGCGAACGCAAACCCAGACGTCGCGAGAATTCCGATTGCGATATCCCCAGCGGCGCAAGAAACTCCCTGGCCAGCATCTCGCCCGGATGCGTCGGCGGGCGGTTCTTCGGTAACGGCATCCTGACCTCCTTATTCATCGTGGTAATCAACGATCTCAACATCACGCGCATCCGTACCCGTCCACCGAAAGACAAGTCTGTGTGAAGCCGTGATCCACACCGCCCATTGCCCCGCGCGGCTACCCTTGAGTTTATGCAGGCGGTTATTTGGTGGAATATTCATCATTTCCAACCGGGTCACCCGGTTCAACTGATCGAGCAGACGCTGCGCCTTCGGCCAAGAATCCGGATGCAACCGTTTGATCGCTCGCTTTGACCGCACGCCGTCATAAATGTCGCGCGTCTCTTTGTCGGCGAAATCTACGATCATTTACACATTATACCGCCTGGCGTAATAGAAGGTATCCAGGCTCGTCGCGATCAAGAATCGCGCTGCAAAGGAAACTTGTAACAATGGCCGCAGGCTGTACCGCACGGCGCGCCTTCTCTGCTCTCTCCCGCTCAGAACATCCTTCTGTGCTGCCGCACGCTGAACGCCAGGCCCAGCGCGATCGAGTTGGCCAGGATCGCGCTGCCGCCATAGGTCATCCACGGCAACGGCAGACCGACGACCGGCGCCCAGCCGGCGACCATCGCCAGATTCATGCCTACATGCAGGGCCAGATGCAACAGCACACCCGCGGTCAGCAACCTTCCAGCCGTGTCACGTGCTTCGATCGCGGTGCGCGCCAGCCACCAGAACAGCCACGCAAACAGCGCTAGTACGACACAGACGCCGAAAAAACCCCACTCCTCTGCCCAGACCGCGAAAATAAAGTCGGTATGCTGCTCCGGCAGAAAACGCAATTGTGTCTGTGTGCCGTGCCCAAACCCGAGTCCGCGTACCCCGCCCACGCCAACGGCGATCTTGCTCTGGATGATGTGATATCCCGCGCCGAGCGGATCGGATTCGGGATCGAGAAAGCCGACAATCCGCTTCTTCTGATACGGCTTGAGGACGTAGAACCACGCGAGTACCACCGACACCAGCCCTGAAACGATCAGCCCGAACTGCAGTCGCCGCTCGATGCCGGCGACCCAGAATACGCCGACGCCAATCACCAGAATGGCGACCGCCGTTCCCAGATCGGGCTGGCGCGCGGTCAGGACGACCGGAACGAGCAGGACAAATGTCGGCGCCAGCAGATCCCGTATGGTGTAGCCACCGGGCTTGGGTCGCTTCGCGCACCAGTGCACGCTCCACAGCAGAACCGCGACCTTGGCGAACTCACTCGGCTGCAATCGCAGTGGCCCCACGCCCAGCCAGCGCTGGCTGCCCCCGCCGCTTTGTCCGACAAACAGCACACCGACCAGCAGGAGCACGACAATTGCGAACACCGGACCCGCCAGCGTAACCACCCAGCGATAATCGATCTGTGCCAGTCCCACCATCAGAACCATACCGATGCCGTACCACGCGAGCTGGCGTACAAAAATCCCTGTCTGCTCGAGTACGGCGCTGTGTACGCTGAGCGCACCAGCGCACATGATCAGCACCATGACCCCCAGCGCTACGGCGACGTCGCGATCGATCTGAAACTTTCGGCTCACCGCAGCCCCACTTTGTCGAGCCACGCCTCGATCACTTTCCGCGCAACCGGCGCAGCGGCAGAGCCGCCGTGTCCGCCGTTTTCGACGATCACCGCGACCGCGATCCGCGGGTTGTCCACGGGCGCCCAGGCCGCAAACCACGCGTGGTCTCGCAAATGCGTGTCGAGCTCCTGGTCTCGGGTATGTTGCCGAACGACCTGCGCCGTGCCCGTCTTCCCGGCGACGCGGACCCCACGGATCCGCGCCCAACCGCCCGTCCCGTGCCGTGCCGACACGACGTCTTCGAGTGCCTCGACCACGGGTGCGTACAGCGACTCGGGATAATCGACGGTTCGCCCGCCAGCAAGCGGCGGCGGGTCAATGACGGCCGGACGTCCCTTGTCCTCAAAATGGTGCCGCACATGCGCCGCGGGCAACTGACCGTGCGTTGCGAGCGCACCGTAGAACCGCGCGAGTTGCAGGGGCGTGACGAGCAGACTGCCCTGCCCGATTGCCACGTTCAGCGTGTCGCCCTCTTGCCACGGACCACGGCCGGTACGTTCATGCCAGTCTGGATCCGGCACCAGACCGTGTTTTTCGACATCCAGGTCGAGCCCCGTCGACGATCCAAAACCGAACAGCCGCGCATAGGCCGCGATTCGCTCGATCCCGAGACGGCGTCCGACTTCGTAGAAATAGGTATCACAGCTCTCAACCAGTGCGCGGTGCAAATCGACCTTGCCGTGTCCGCCTGGACGCCAGCAGCGAAACACCCGCCGCCCGAGACGATAGTAGCCCGGACAATAGATCGTCTCGTCCGGACGGATAACTTCTTCTTTCAGCGCCGCGAGCGCGATCAATGGCTTGAATGTACTGCCCGGCGGGTACTGGCCGCGCACCGGGCGGTACTCGAGCGGATGGCCGGGGTCACTGCGCAGCCGTTCCCAGTTTTCATGACTGATGCCACCAATGAACAGATCGGGCCGATACGAGGGACGTGACACGATCGCAAGAATATCCCCACTGTTCGGCTCGATCGCGACGACGGCGCCGCGCCGCTCACCCAGTGCCGCTTCGGCGGCCTGTTGGACATCGAGATCGATCGTCAACACCAGGTTCCATCCGGGTCGCGCGGGATCTTCGTGGATGAGTTGCTGAATCCGGCCGCCTGCATCGACCCGAAATGTACGCTTCCCCTTCGTGCCGAACAGCAACGGATCGTATTGCCGCTCCAGCCCCAGCTTTCCGATGATATCGCCTGGCGCGTACAGATTCAGGTCGGCATACTGCTCCAGTTCGGTGTCGTTGATCTCGCCGAGGTAGCCAAGCAGATGGGCGGCGAGATCACCCCAGGGGTAACGACGCAGCGGCACCGTTTCAATCCGCAATTCCGGATATTCCCGCCCGTGAGCGGCGACGCGCGCAAGGTCATCGCGCGCGAGCAGATCCACCAGCGTCTCCGGACGGTAAGGCCGTCGCCGCACGGCGTACTCGAACCGCTCACGCAGATCCCGCGGGACACGCGTCAGATGGCGCTCGAGAAACTGCCAGGTCGCCGCGCTCGATGTGGCGAGATCGGGATAGAAACGTAGACGATACCCGGGCTGATTACCGACCACCAGCTCGCCGTTTCGGTCGACGATGAGTCCACGCTCGGGCAACAAGGTCACGGCGCGGCTGCTCTGCGCCAGCGCACGCTGCCGGTAGTCCCGCACATGCAATACCTGCAGGTCAAAAAAACGCGCCGCAAGCAACAACAGCACGACCAGCGCGGCGATACCTGCCCGGCGCACCCGCTCGGCCTGCTGAAACGCAACGCGCGGGTCGCTGAAGCCGCCTCCGACCGTCATGCCGGCCAGCGCCTCGACGATTCAGGCACGCGCCCGCGCATCCACGCAGTGACGGCCAGATGCATCAGCAGGCCTCCAGCCGCGAGCATGACCAGCCGCGGGATGGACAGCGCAGGCGGGGCGGCAATATCGTAGTTGGCCGCAAAGATCGCAATCCAGAAATGCCGCAGCAACTCGATGACAGGCAAGGACAATGCAGCAAAAAGGGGGCTCACCAGGTTGAAGTCATCGTGCATCAGAGACACGATCATCTCGACCGTGACAAGCAGACTGAGCGCCGCCAGCACGAGCGTGCGGTCGAGCAACACCTCGATCAGTAACAGCGCCGCCAGGGCGGTCAGCCGCGCCCGCCGGTCCCGCAGGTAGAGCGCCGGCAGCATCAACAGCGACAGCACATCCCCGGGAATGCGCGCGGCAAACACCCCCTCTGCCGCAACGAGTACCCAGGCCGCCAGGGCCGCGACGAGCCACGGTGTTGCCCTGCTCACTGGATCTTCTGCCCGAGGGACTGGAACACGCTGCCGGCGTCGACCGGGATCGTCCTGACCCACCGTGACTGATCGAGTGCCGCGACGAAGCGGACGTCCGAACGCAAATAGACCTGCTCCGGATCGCGTTCGACGGTCAGCACCGTTGCAACCGGGATCCCGGGCGGATAGGCGGCGTCTCTCCCGGTTGTCGTCAGCCGGTCGCCGGGCAGCAAAGGCTCATAACGCGGCACGAAATCGAGGCGCCCGTCAGCATGTCCGCTACCGCGCACGATCACCCGAATGCCACTGTCCGTGATGGCGTCCACGGCGCTCTCCACGTCGCTGACGAGTAGCACTTCGGCATACGGCCCCGCCTGTCGTGTGATGCGGCCGACCAGCCCCGTCGCATCGACGACGGCATGCCCAACCACGTTCGCGCCATCAGGCACACGAATCCAGAGCGAACGGTAGCGGTCAGATGGATTCTGATACACGACCTGCCCGAGGACCCCCTGCCACGGCTCCCAGGGCCAGCCGAGCAATGCCTCGAACTGCTGCCGGTTCTCCAGCTCCCGGCGCAATTCGGCATGCGCAAAGGCCAGGGCATCATAACGGCGCTGCAGATCCTCGAGGCGCCGCTGGGCATCGGCATTGGCAAAATAGCGGCGCACGATCTGGCCGCCGCCCTCGGCCGCGCTTTCGATTCCCTGAGACATGGAAAGAAACATGCGGACGAGCAGGTTGAAGGGCCCGACCGGTGCGATTCGCGCGGGCATGACCAGGTTGAGCACCTGTAACAGCAGCAGTGCGCCCACGGTACCCACGATGACACGTCGCCAGGATCGGTTACGCCTCATGACGGATCAGGGCTTTCTGGTTGCAGAACGCAGCCCGACGCCAACGCCCTGCGTTCCAATGCGCGTACGTCCGGCGCGTCAACCCGTCGTAACACGCCGCAACAGGTCAATCTCTTCAAGCACCTTGCCACTGCCGCGCACGACTGCCGTCAGCGGATCTTCGGCGATCGTCACCGGGAGCTGGGACTCTTCGCGCAACAGAATGTCGAGATTGCGCAACAGCGCACCACCGCCCGCCAGGACGATCCCCTTGTCGACAATATCAGCGGCCAGCTCGGGTGGTGTGCGTTCGAGCGTACTCTTGACCGCATCGACAATCGCCGACACCGGCTCCGACAAGGCCTCTCGAATCTCTTCGTCGCTGATGCGGATCGTCTTCGGGATCCCTTCGACGTTGTCCCGACCCTTGACCTCCATCCAGCGCACTTCGCCGCCCGGATCGGGCCAGGCATTGCCAAGTTCGATCTTGATCTGTTCCGCGGTCCGCTCACCGATCTGCAGCGAGTAGCGACGTTTGATGTACTGGATGATCGCCTCGTCCATCTTGTCGCCACCGACACGGACACTCTTGGAGTAGACGATCCCGGCCAGCGAGATCACGGCCACCTCGGTCGTACCGCCGCCGATGTCGACGATCATATTGCCGCTGGGCTCCGTAATCGGCAGCCCGGCACCAATCGCGGCCGCCATCGGCTCCTCGATCAGGTAGACTTCGCGGGCCCCCGCGCTTTCGGCCGACTCGCGGACGGCGCGCTTTTCGACTTCGGTGATGCCGAACGGTACGCAAATGACGATCCGCGGCTTGCGCAGGCTGCGGTTTTCCTGCGCCAGGCCGATGAAGTAGCGCAGCATGTTTTCGGTGACCTCGAAGTCGGCGATGACGCCGTCCTTCATCGGACGGATCGCAACGATGTCACCTGGCGTGCGACCAAGCATTCGCTTCGCCCCTGTGCCGACGGCGAGCACTTTCTTGACGCCGAATCGCGAGTCCATCTGGACCGCGACGACCGAGGGCTCGCGGGCGACGATCCCCTTGCCCTTGACGTAGATCAGCGTGTTTGCAGTACCGAGGTCGATCGCGAGATCGTTGGATAGAAAATCAAACAGTCCCATAGGTTTCCTGCGATGATGGTGTCCACGCAGACAGGATCTGCACCCGGAACGATGCGGCGCACGAGAGGCTTGTCTCGACACGCAGCTCGAACCCGTCCGCAACGTGATTCAGTGTTGCTATTACTATACTTGAAACCGCCCGCAAACGCGGCAAAAACGACGATGCCGGACCATCCTGAACAGGATTGGCCCGGCATCGTGGCTGTATTCGGTTTCGCGGATGCGCTCAGTCGTCGTCCCGGTCACCGCGGCGACGTTTTTCGGGATGTTGCCCTTCTCCCTTTTCGTGCATCATATGGCGCTTGTTTTTCATCTGTTCGTGATGCAGCTTCAGCTCGGTCTTCGACACCTTGCCGTCGCCATCGTCGTCGATGCGCGCAAACTTCTTGCGCAACATGTCCTCGTGATACGCGATGAACTCATCCGCCGAAATATCGCCGCTTCCATCCCTGTCCATTTCGGCAAAGACGCTTTCTGGGTCGTGGTGTCTGCCCTTCGCGTAGGGACACGGCTTTTCGGTATCGTCGCGAAGCTCATCCGCACCGGCGCTGGACGCGTCGATCAGCAAACCAGAGCCGATAAACATCGCTGCAAGAAGAAGCAATCTGAACATCATCGAGGCACTCCCGTTCAACAAAAATCGCGATTCCGCGGCACGGATCAGAATGGCCGTCCATCTATCCGTTGCGACCGCCGCGCGACGACTCTGGTTCCCGGCATCATCGCCGTCGCAACGACGGCACAATCGTTCGGATACCGGTCAGCAGCCGTTCGACGACGTCGTCGATCTCCTTGCCCGGCGGCAGGCCATTGGCAATACCAATGCAGACACCGGCGAGGCCGTGTGTCACGAGATAGGCATCGAGCGAAAGGTCCTCGACGACTTCGGCCGCCATCTGCTGAAGCAGGAAACGTACCAGCATTTCCGCCTGCGCAAAAAAGCGTGAAACGGCCGGCACATCCGACTGCCCGTGAATCTGTCCGGCGATCAGCCGCAGCAGTTCCGCGTGCGCCGTCACCTCGGTCAGCAGGAAGCGGAGAAACCTGCGCAAGCCCTCCTCGTCGGGGTCGGCCAGGACCTGCTGCACCTCCTGCTGCAGGTGCCGCATGACTTCGTCGATCTCATGCTCGATGACCGCGACAAGGATATCGTCCTTGTTTTCGAAGTATTCATAGATCGATCCGACGGGCACCCCCGCCTCGCGCGCGAGGCGATTCGTACTCAGCCCGCCGTAGCCATCGCGGGCAATGATCTGAGCGGCCGCTCGGATTATCGCCTGCACACGACGGCGCGAGCGCTGCTGTACGGGCTTTCTTCTCTTCATATCAACATGTTATCAATTCCACGCCAGGACAGACACTGCAATGTGCGCCGCACTTGAATCTGAGCATTTTTCGGTATTAGCATGTACTCAGTTGAAACCAACCCGGATCAAGGAGCCCAATCTATGCCGGCACGCCAGCCACTGCCCTACAATGCGACGGCCGCGCGCATCAACGAAACCCTGGAGCGCACGGTCAATGCCGCCATCCGCACCTGGGACAAAGTCGCCCGCCCGCTGGGGCTGGGCATTCGCATCAGCAATTACGACGACCTCAACTATGCGTTCGAAGGCGGCGTCGGAGACAAACTGCGCAAGAAACATTACGACAAGAGCCTGCGCCTGCTCTGGAAAGCCGAGCAGCACGCCTCGTTCACGACATTCCGTGACTGCACGCGCGACGAACGGGCGATGATGCAGCTTGCCGAACAGGGCATGACGAAACTCGAAAAACGCGAACTCAAGCGCGTTCGCAGCGACGAATATCGCCAGCAGCTCAAGGAACTCTATACACCAGAGCAGCGGCAGGCCATCGTCAACATCCTGTCGCTGATCGGCCACGGTGAAGCCTATGCGTGGATCATCTCGAATCAGTTGCTTGGGCAGGTCAAAAGCACCGGCGGCCGCGCGGCCCTGACGATGCAGGTGCTGGAAGAGGCCAAGCATTTCGTCGTGCTGCGCGAAGTGCTGGAGGCGTTCGACTGCGAAATACCGCGCATGCAGGCGTGGGAATACATCCTGCTCGAAAACATCGTCCGCGCAAAGGGCCTCGAAAAATTCTTCGGCATGAACGTCGTCGTCGAGGGCGTTGCGCTGAGTCTGTTCGGGCTGATGGGGCATTCGTTCCCGGGCCTCGAATTCCTGAAGATGTTCCACCTCGACGAATCGCGCCACACCGGCCTGCCGCACAGCTATTTCGAAGAATTCCCGATGACCACATGGGAAAAGATCAACCCGGTCGCAATGAACATCCGCATGCTGACCGTCGCGCCGCTGATCCCGCTGATCTTCAATGTCGAGAAGGACTTCGCGGTACTCGGCCTCGATGTGTTCGAATTTGCGGGTTCGGTGCTGCGCAAAATCGCCCACCTGACCACGCGCGTCGGGTTCTACCTGCCGGTACCGGCACCGATGTTGCTCTGGGAAATCAACCTGATGCTGAACGCCTACAGTTATCTGACCCGCCCTGGTCATAAGTTCCGCAATTTCATGACCGCCGAGACGACGAGCGGCGAAGAAATGCTCAAGGTCGAAGCGGAGGCGTTCGCGCTGAAGAACCAGGCGCCCGCAGCCGCGTCCTGAGCCCCACGTTCCACCTGTTCCCGCCCGCGGTGTTCGCGCGCCGCGGGCGTTTCTGCGAAGATATGCCGCCATGGACCCGCGATTTCGACTCGATGGGCGCCGCGTCCTGATTACCGGCGCCTCGTCCGGCTTTGGTCGGCACTTTGCTGATGTGCTGTCCGCGGCCGGCGCTGAAGTGGTGCTGGCCGCGCGGCGGCGCGAACGGCTCGCGGACGCTGTACGCGCACTGACCGAACGCGGCGCCACCGCAAAGGCAGTCGCACTCGACGTGACGGACCCGGCCTCGGTCCAGGAAGCGTTTGCGGCTGCGGGTCCGATCGATGTCCTGATCAACAATGCCGGGATCAGCCGGCCGGGCTCGACGCACACGATGGACGAAGCCGACTGGCAGGCGGTCATCGACACGAATCTGACCGGCGCCTGGCGCTGCGCGAAGACGGCCATCTCGGCGTGGCTCGAACGGAGCGCACCCGGTGTAATCGTCAATATCGCGTCGATCGTTGGACTGCGGGTCGCCCGCGAGCTGGGCGCATACGCCGCCAGCAAGGCTGCGGTCGTCCACCTGACCCGTAGTCTTGCGCTCGACTATGGACGTCTCGGGATCCGCACCAACGCGATCTGCCCCGGCTATTTTGCCACCGAACTGACCGAAGACTACCTCGCCTCACCCGCCGGACAAAAGCAAATGCAGCGGGTCCCGCTCGGCCGCCAGGGGCGGCTCGAAGAACTGGACGGGGCGCTGTTGCTGCTCGCGTCCGAAATGTCGAGCTACATGAACGGCAGCATCATCGCCGTCGACGGCGGCCACCTCTGTTCAGGACTCTGAGTACCCCACCAGCTCGCGAATGCGGCGAATCTCGTGCGCCCAGCGATCGGAATCGGGCGTCTCGAGAATCATCGGCAGCGACCGAAACGCCGGGTGGCCGGCTACCAGACCAAACGGTGCTTCGCCGATCTCGCCGTCACCGATCGGCGCGTGGCGATCGACCCGGCTGCCCAGTGGTTTGCGACTGTCGTTGAGATGCCACGCACGTAGCCAGTCAAGCCCCACTTCTGCATCGAATGCCGCAACGAAAGATTCGAGATCGGCCGCCGTGCGCAGATCGAATCCGGCGGCGAACAGGTGACAGGTATCCAGGCAGACGCCAATCCGTTCTGAATCGGTGACACGGCGCACGATCCAGCCCAGATCGGCCAGCTCGTTGCCAACGCTGCTGCCCTGCCCGGCCGTGTTTTCGACGAGCACGGCAACGCGTTCGGACCGTTCCAGCACCCAGTCGATTCCTTCGACGATATGATCAAGACACGCCTGTCGCTCGATCTCCCCTTTGGTGCTGCCGGGATGAATATTGATCTGCACCAGACCGAGCTGCTGACAGCGGGTCACTTCATCGAGCAACGCCGTACGCGAGCGCTCGCGTTGCGCCGGATCGGGCGACCCCAGATTGAGCAGGTAGCTTGCGTGGGGCACGATATCGCCGGGGGAAAACCTGTGCTGCTCCAGCGCATCCCGAAACGCATCGACCTCTTCGGATGCCAGTGGCGGCGCCTGCCACTGGCGCTGGTTCTTGACGAACAAACCAAACGCCGTCGCGCCGAGTTCGGCGGCACGTCCCGGCGCGTTGGATACGCCCCCGGCCGCACTGACGTGCGGTCCGATCCGCAGCCCGTCGCCACGCACGGCGTCAGTCGATGAATCCGGACAGCGCTTCGCGGTAATGGACGCCAAGCGCGTTGATGATCTTGTTGAGTGAAAAGTGGTCGGCCGGGGCGATGTCCGCCAGCTCGTGTGGCGCAACCGGCGACTTCGACAGGTCAAGCCACAGCAACCCGTGCAGCGTCGGATCCTGCAGTGCGAGATACGGGAATGGCGTGCGGAAGCGATAGTCCCCCGAAAACACCCCGTCCGCGGCGATGCGCAAATCTTCGATCCGCGCGGGATTCAGATCGACGGCGGTGCCGAACGTGATCACCGTCGGAAAGTGCGCGCTGTCTTCACCGGCAATCCACGGTTCGGCCGTCGTCGTGACTTCGCTTTCGCCTTCGATCAGAAACACGTCGGGCGTGGTCGGATCGCCGTCATCGTCGTACCAGTACGGCAACAGATCGCGAATCGGCACCGGATCCGTGAAATAGGCCGTCAGATCGAATTCGGCGACTTCGGGCACCGGTTCGAAATCTAGATCGAGGACCGCCTGAATCTGGTTGAATTGCCCGATCGTCACGCGCTCGTGCGCGACGTCCGGTTGCTCGACGGCCTCGAGCGCGTTGCCGACGTTCTGCAGCATCTCGTGGACGAGGCGCATCGCTTCCCGCACGTCCCCCGCATCCTCCGGGATCCGATACTCGATGCCGGACGACAGATCACCCACCACGAACTGCCCCGACACGTCGGCCGCGCGCAGCCCGAGCAGTAACCCGTCGCCGACGCTGAGCTGCTGATCATGGTCGTAGTCGATGATCGCAACCACGTTGTCGCTGACATCGTCGCTGGCGTTGCGGGCAATCAACGCCGGAACCAGCCCGGTCTCGTCGCCGGAAGGCGCGCGATAGAAGAGCGTTCTCGCCGCCGCCTCGAGATCGTCGTCAACCGCAGTCAGCCGCGTCTTGTTGCGTGCGCCGAAAAAGGCAGGGTCGACGTCAAACAGCACGCCCAGGGAGCGGGCAACGCTGATCCAGGTCTGCCGCTCCGTCTCATCGATCGCGCCGGCGGCCAGATCGTCCTGACTGTCAGCGAACGCGCCAAAAGTATCCATGATGTTTTCAAAAGCGTCCGCCACGTCGTCATTGAACGCGAAACGATGCGCGAGTACGAAATCGAACAGCGCCTGTCCGCCCTCGATCCCCGCCAGCAGCATGCGTTCGAAACCTTCATCGAATTCGTATCCGATGCGAAGCCGCGCATCGATGAAGGAAAGGCCACCGGCGTCATCCGGCACCGGCACCGTCAGATTGATCGGCAGACCCGCCGGCACGTTCAGAGAACAGCCGCCGGCGATCGCCCGCTCCGCAGGTGTCCGGATGGCGGCAAACAGATCCTCGAACGGACCGAGAAACCCGTCGAGAAAACTGTCGACATCGAACCCGCCGGCCTGAGCCGGCGCAAACGATCCGCTGCCAAGTTTCGCCACATTCATGACATCATCAACCTGCTCGATCAGCTCAAGCAGACTCGCCAGAGACAGGCCGATCGACGCCTCGCATTCGAGCTGCGGCTCCGCGTCGGCCAGCGCCCGGAATTGTTCCTTTGCCGTACGGAAGTTTCCATCGGAAAGTGACGCGGTCGCCTGATCGAACAGCTCCTGCGCCTGCCGGTCGAGTTTGTTCTGTTGCGTCGTCGCGTCCGGAAGACAGGCTGCCAGTGTGATAAACAGCCCGCACAACAAACCTTGCCTGAATCCGACCATGGAGACCTCCCACGAATCACCGAGCGTCTGATCGCCCACTCAACATGATAAAGCAGTGCCCGACACAATACAAGTACAAACATCGTTTACTGGACAATCGCCCCCGGCGCGGGTATACCAAAGGCCATGAATTCACAAGAAACACCAGTTTCACTGATTACTGGCGGCGCATCAGGAATCGGCCTCGCGATCGCACGGCGGCTGGTCCAGCGCGGCGAACGCGTGGCCCTGTTCGACGTCAACGCCGAGGGACTGGCGGCCGCCCGCGCAGAACTGGGCGCCGACGCCTGCCTCGCCGTCACCGGAAGCGTGACCGACGCCGCCGCGCTCAACGATGCGGTGGCGCAGTCCATCGAACGCTTCGGCCGCTTCGACCGCATCATCAACAATGCCGGCATCGAAATCTCTGGCGAATTGCGCGATCTGACGCTCGACCACTGGCGGCGCACGGTCGACATCAACCTGCTCGGCGTCGCCAACGGCGTTCATGCCGCCTATCCGCGGTTCATCGAGCAGGGTCACGGCACGATCGTCAACGTCGCCTCCGGAGCCGGACTGGTGATGTTTCCGACCAGCATCCCGTACACGGCGACGAAAGCCGCGGTCGTCGGCCTGACGCGCGCGCTGCGCGCCGAGGCGGAAGCCTACGGCGTGGATGTGGTCCTCGTCAACCCCGGCATGGTGCGCACGCCGATCTTCGAACGGTCGGAAGCGATCGGCCCGGCGATTCCCGACCTGATCGAACGCCTCCCTGGTCGGGTCATTTCGGCAGACAAGGCCGCCCGCATCATCGTGCGGGGCATCGATCGCAAACAGCCCGAAATCACCTTTCCGATCGAAAACGTCATCGGCGCGTGGATGGTCAACGTCCTGCCGGCCTTCGGCCGCCGCGCCCGCCGGCAGATCGTCGAGCTGTTTCGCTCGCTGACGCGGGAAGCATAGCGCCCCTCTGTCCCGCAGACAGGCTCCGCCGGGATTGCGGGCGTCGCGG
>RFIY01000120.1 GCA_003695505.1 Candidatus Dadabacteria bacterium
CACGCGGGTCGAGCCACCGACCAGGATGACCTCGTCGATATCCGATGGCTTGAGCCCGGCCTGATCCATCGCCCGCTTGACCGGCTCCATCGAGCGCGCAACGAGCGGTTCGATCATGGCTTCGAACTTGGCGCGGCTGAGCTTCATCACCAGGTGCTTCGGACCCGACTGGTCCGCGGTAATGAACGGCAGGTTGATTTCGGTCTCGCTCGTCGATGACAGCTCGATCTTGGCCTTCTCGGCGGCCTCACGCAGGCGCTGCATCGCCATCGGATCGCCCGACAGGTCGATCCCCTGATCCTTCTTGAATTCGCTGATGATCCAGTCGATGACGACCTGATCGAAGTCGTCACCACCAAGATGCGTATCGCCGTCCGTCGCCTTCACCTCGACGACGTTGTCGCCGATTTCGAGAATCGAGATGTCAAACGTACCACCACCGAGGTCGTAGACGGCAATCTTCTCGTCTTTCTTCTTATCCAGTCCATAGGCGAGCGCCGCGGCCGTCGGTTCGTTGATGATCCGCTTGACCTCGAGTCCGGCGATTGCGCCGGCATCTTTCGTGGCCTGCCGCTGCGCATCGTTGAAGTAGGCCGGAACCGTGATCACGGCCTCCTTGACCTCTTCGCCGAGAAAATCCTCGGCGGCCTTCTTGAGTTTCATCAGCACGCGTGCGCTGATCTCTTCGGGGCTGTACAGCTTGCCGTCGATGTCGATCTTGACGCTGCCGCCGTCGCCTTCGACGACTTTGTACGGCACGCGCTTTGCTTCTTCGCGCACTTCATCGAAGCGACGACCGATAAACCGCTTGACGGAATAGATCGTGCGCTCCGGATTCGTCACCGACGCGCGCTTGGCCACCTGGCCAACCAGTACCTCGCCGTCTTCGGAAAAGGACACGACCGACGGCGTCGTCCGTGCGCCTTCCTGATTTGGGATCACTTCTGGTTCGCCGCCGACGACGACCGCGACGACACTGTTCGTGGTCCCCAGGTCAATACCAACAATCTTGCCCATGATGTCTTTCTCCTTCGTTGTGAAAATCTGTTCACGTGGACCCGCTCCGGGTCCGGTTGTTTTTCTGCTGTGACACCATCATAAGCACCACCATGGGCGTGTCAAGAGGCCGCGCACAGATTTCGCATCCGCATCGGACGGGCCTTGCACAGCCGCCAGCCACCCGCACCAGCGGGAAACGGCGTTTGCACATTGGAAGATTCCGCGTACATGTGCTAAAGTGGCACGTTAAATCCGGTACGGGTCAGATCGCGGCCTGTTTCTGGTTCTACACTGCAAAGCGTTTTGAAACTGCTTCAAGGAGAGACTTGTGTACGCAGGAAATCTGGTTCGCCTGACGGTCCTGGCCGTTGCCACGTTGCTGCTCGCCCCCGCGGACGCACTGGCCTTCGACTTCATGAAGACGATGAACGATGGTGGCCCGTTCATGTGGGCGATTCTCGTGACGTTTGCGTTTGGCATAGTCATCATCGTCGAACGTACCATTGCCCTAAATCTCAAGCTGCACGTCAAGCCAGAGCCGTTCTTCGACGAAATCCGGCAAAACGTTCTGAAGGGCAATATCAAGGGCGCGATCGAAGTGTGTGAACGCAAACCGGATGCAGCACTGTCGCACGTTCTCAAGGCGGCACTGCTCAAGGCGGACCAGCCCGAACGGGTCATTCAGGACGCGGTGGATGAAGCCGACCTCGAGGTGTTGCCGAAACTGCAGGCGCGCACACCGTATCTGAACATGATCGCGAACGTCTCGACTCTGATGGGGCTGCTTGGCACCATTCTCGGTCTGATCGCGGCCTTCGCCGGACTGGCGCACGCAGACCCGAGCCAGAAGCAGGCCGTACTGGCATCTGGTATCGCGATCGCGATGAACACGACAGCGTTCGGCCTGATTGCCGCGATTCCGTGCATGATCGCGCACGCGCTGCTGATGGGACGCACGAATTCGGTTGTCCAGAAGGTCGACGAATATGCGGTCAAGCTGATCAACCTGCTGATCGGACTGCAAAAGAAAGCGGCCTGATCGCTTCAGCATCCAGACTCCGAATGAAACAAAAAAAGGCGCCCCTCGCGGGCGCCTTTTTTCGTTCAGGTGTTTGCCCCACCAATTATGCGGGCAATGCGCGCGCCGGCTCCAGCAACGGATCCCACAGATAGCGCTCGTACGTTCCATCCTGAATGCGTTTTGACAGTGTCGCGGCATCTCCGAGCGTTGACTCCAGCACATACGCCGTTGCGCCGTTTTCGGGCGTCACGGCCGCCTCGATCTCCGCAAGCACCGATAACGCGCCGTCAGGATCCCCCTGCAGGTACATCGTTTCGGCAAGAAAGAGGTGCCAGATCGCGAAGACATGGGCCTGCCGTGGACGCAGCTCCTCAAGCATGTCGCGCGCGCGGCCGAGGTTCCCAATGCTGACCGGGAATGGTGGTAACTTCGCATAGGCCTTCGCCAGAATCAGTTTCGGCAGCCCGTAGAAATAACCGGCGTCAATCGCCGTGGCCTTTTCCAGCATGGTGCGCATCCGGCTGACCTGATTGAGCGCATCGATCACCCCGACGCTGAGGATTTCGGTGCCGACATGGATGGCCGCCCACTGATATCCTGCGACATGCGATGGATGATCCGCAGCCAGCTTCTGGGCCATCTTCTGGCCAATCCTTGCAACGCTGACCCGGTCTTTACGCGCAATCATCGTGCGCCACCAGGGAAAAACATAGACCACCGCCCATTCGCCGTATTCCCTGCGTCCACTGCGCGTATAGGCTTCCCACAATCGCGACACCAGGTGCTTGCCACCGGCTGCGTCGAAAAGGTACGGCCTGAGCACGGCGAAATTCTCGATATCCCCAAATGGATCCAGCCGGTCAAGCGGCGGCTCCGCCGCGCTGCCCCACACACGCTCGCCAACGGCCGCCGCAGCAACGGCCGCCCCGCACAGAACGGTACGGCGGCGCAAGCGCGTCGTCGGCACGACGACCGCTGGCTCGGTTTCGGGCTTCATGGCAAACCAGTCTAGCACGAATCAGGCATCAGGCAATCTGCAATATCCGGCTCCCGAATGGTCACGACGGACTTGCGGAATATTCCGTGTCCTCGCCTGTGCGGCGATCCTTTGGCAGAGCCGACAAAAAACGGGGCTGGTTCCACCGAACCAGCCCCGCATCTCATCACTGCAATTTTTCCGTTGCGTTACGGCGTCCCCGTGGTTTCGCTCGCGGCTTCGCAGATATCGCCAGAGTACAGGTCTGAACAGGCGACCGTCTCTTCGTATCCAGGACCCGAAACCGTTACAGTCGACGTGCCGAAGCTGTAGCTGACGCCGTTGATCTTGAGCGTGCCGTCGGAATATCCGCATCCAGCCCCTGACAGATCAAACAGAAGCGGCTCAACGGTATCGAACGCATATACCCCGCTGGCACAGGGTTCGCGATCATCCTGGAGCTCCAGTCCTCCATCAATCGTGATTTTGTACTGAATCGCGCCCGCGAGACTGTCGTCGAACCCGCTCAGGTCCTCCTCGGTCACATTCGTCGTATCCAGTGACGAGACCGCGTCGTCCAGCGCAGTCGTATCGACCTTGCCGTCCCAGGTCGTTTCGAGATCAGCAACTTCGCTGGAAATCATGTTATTGTCCGCGTCAAAATCCTGGAAGGTGCCACGAATGCTCATGGTCATCTTGACCTGATAATTCGAGCCGCCGGGATCCCCGTTCGTTTCGACGCGAATCTTGACCGTACCATCGCTGAGTGTCGTCGTGCCGTCTCCGTTCGACTCACGACAGCCGTCAGCGCGAAGGGTTGCACTACCCCCACCTGAACTCGCCGTTGAATCACCGGAAATCGTCAGCGTGCCCCCAAGTTCACAGTCAATCGTATAAGAATTCCCGCCCCCAGAAATCCCGGGTAACGAAATATCCTGCTGAACCGCCAGCGAATTGGCGAGGCCAACACCTTTCGCGGCGAAGGCATTGCCAGCATCCGTCTTGAGCGAAATCGGCGAAAACGCCGTAAAATCGCCCATCACCGACAACGCATCGAGGGCCGCCGCCAGTTCCTGCTTCGCCGCGACGGGCGTCGTCGGCGTGACCGCCTGCGACAGTTTGACCAACAGTTCCTCACCGCAGCCTGCCGTACCCAGCAGCAGCGCCGCGCCAACCATCCAGAATCGCTTCATCTTGAACCCTCCCATACGTTTGTGCCAATCACCCCCGGTCTCGCAAACCATTCACGAGCCAGGGTCACAGCCTGTCTGTACCCACATGCTATACCGCTCGTTTGATTGTTGACAAGTCGGAGGTCAACCAATCGCAGCCCGGGCTGCTTCGAGCTCTGCAATGGCCTGTTCGCATTGATCTTCGCTTGGCGGCGAGCCGTGCCACTTGGGGTTGTCCTCCATGAACGATACGCCCTTCCCGAGGATGGTCCGAAACAGGATCATCCGGGGCGCGTCGCCATCGGTCTCGACCGCCCAACGAAACGCATCATCAATCGCCATCAGATCGTGTCCATCCGCATCCCGCACGAGCCAGCCGAATGCCTTGAATTTTTCGTGCAGGTCGCCCAGTGACATCACATCGTCCGTATGCCCGTCGATCTGAATGCGGTTGTAGTCGACAAAGGCAATGAGCTTGCGCAGCCTGTAGTGGGCGGCGCTCATCGCGGCCTCCCATGTCATGCCTTCCTGGCATTCGCCGTCGCTCATCGCGACCCAGGTCAACCAGTCCGGCTCGCCGTCGAGACGATTCGCCAGCGCCGTACCGACCCCGAAACTGAGTCCCTGCCCGAGTGACCCACCAGCGTTTTCGATCCAGGGAAAGTAGAGGGGGCTGGGATGCCCCTGCAACCGGCTACCCAGGCGGCGAAACGTATCGAGTTCCTCGACTTCAATTGCACCCATGCGCGCTATGACGCTGTAAGCAACGGCGCAGACGTGGGCGTTGGAGAGGATGAATCGGTCACGGTCTGGCTTGTTCGGTTCGGGATAGAAACGCAGATAACGGCGGAACAGAACGGCGTAGATATCCGCCAGCCCCAGAGGGCCACCGGGGTGACCGGACGCGGCCTTCGTCACCATGCGAACGATGTCCTGCCGGATCGTGTTGGCCAGCAGAGCCAGTTCGCGCGTGCTGTCCGGCGTAAGGGGTTCCGGCAGCGATCGTTCACTCATGGAATGACTCATCCTGTCTTTGTATGTATGACCTGAAATCGCGAAGGCGAAGCATCCGGTTCGCCAATGCCAACCGGAGCGCAATCGTTACGCATGTAAGATACCACTGCCCGACTTCCCGGCTCAGCCCGCCGCGCGACTGGCGTTGCGCAGCCGTACACTGAGCACCTGCATCACGCCACGGCCAATCTGTGGCCAGGCCTCGAGCAGCAGGTCAAAATCCTCTTTCCAGAGCCGCAGCAGTCGAACACGTCCTTCGTCACTTGCGATCACATCCGCGCTACGCGGCTGACCATCGATGACGGCCATTTCTCCGACGACCGCGCCAGCGGAGAGCGACGCGACGCAGCGCCCACCGACGACGACATCAACCGCGCCCTCAACGATGACGAACAGGCTGTCACCCGCGTCCCCCTGCCGAATCAATTGCTGCCCGGCGGCGACCTCGACCGGTTCCACGGCTTCGGCAATCAACGCCAGCTCCTCCCCTTCGAGGTTGGCAAAGAGGGGCACGTCGGCGAGCGTCAGCACCCGATTCAGCAGGACGGCCGCGTCGGGGCTCGCCTCGGCTGTACTGGTTGGCATCGTTTCCTCCTTGCGTGGTTTCAGGATCGCCAGTCGTTCGTCCAGTTCTGCGATGATACCGACCGGCAGTGCGTTTGCCGCGCACTGGTTCTCAAGGATTGCGAGCAGGCGCGATCGGGCGCCCCCGGGGCCGGGCCAGTCCGAATCGAGTGCCTCGGCAAACGCACTGCGTCGCTGCGGATCCATCAGAAAATTGCGGCTGGCCATCTCGACGAGCGGTGAATCAGCCTGAGGAACCCAGAGCCGGACTGCGAGCTGCAATGCGCATTCACAACGGCGCCGCATCCCGGCACGCCAGAGCCGGGCGCGGGCATCGTCTCCGGCTTCAGCCAGAGCCGCGCCCGCATACTGCTCGGCCCGCGC
>RFIY01000121.1 GCA_003695505.1 Candidatus Dadabacteria bacterium
ACGACCTCCAGGCGTGGCGGCTGGACCGTTCCCCGCGCCGGCTGCAATCCCGGTTCGAGATGATAATTCCACGGCTGGAACAGTCGCGTCCGCGCCCGGTACGCAAATGTGAACGAGGGCCAGAGCGTCGTGTTCTTGCCCGATGCCGTCTTGTACCAGGACGCGCAGTCCGTGTTCCAGACGGTTCTGGCGAGTCGTTTCTGCAGGCGCTCGTTGTAGCGGTGTTGCACGTCCTCGCGCACTTCGACCGACTTGAGGCGAAACAGATCCATCTGTTTCAGCGCCGACATGATGTAGTTGATCTGCGATTCGATCATATAGACCATCGACGAATGGCCCAGTCCGGTATTGGGGCCGACGATCAGAAACGCATTCGGGAAGCCGTGAACCGTCGTGCCCAGATAGGCCTCGGGGCCATCCCGCCAGGCGTCGTCGAGACTGCGCCCGCCGCGACCGAGGATCGGGAAAGGCGCGACGTTTTCCGCCGCATAGAACCCCGTGCACATCACCACGACGTCGGCCGGACGCTCGACGCCCTGTTTGTCGACGACGCCGCCGGCCGTCAATGCCGCGGCGCCGCCGCTGATCAGCTCGACGTTGTCGCGCATCAGCGCCGGATAGTAGTCATTCGCGAGCAGAATGCGCTTGCAGCCGATCGTATAGTTCGGCGTCAGTTTTTTCCGCAGTTCGGGATCCGGGACCTGCGATTTGAGGAACCGCTTCGCCGCGAGTTCGAACGGTTTCATCACCTGCGGATGCGTAAATCCAAGCACCCGCAGTTCCAACGTCGAATACAGCCGCAACCGTTGCGCTGTCAAGGCTCCCGGAGCATGTCGATAGAGCAGCTTCTCCCAGTCGCGCACCGGACGATCCGGCTTCGGGAGAATCCAGGGTGGTGTTCGCTGATACAGATCGAGTTTGCCTACCAGCGGCGCGATCTGTGGCACGATCTGGATCGCCGAGGCCCCCGTTCCGATCACGGCGACGCGCTTGCCGGTCAGATCGACATCATGCCGCCAGCGCGCCGAATGGAACATCGTCCCCTCGTAGTCGTCGATGCCCGGAATATTTGGCAACGCCGGGCGGCTCAGTCCGCCGGCGCCGGACACGACGACGTTCGCCTCGACGACCTCGCCGTCGCTGAACGAGATCCGCCAGATGCCCTGGCGCTCGTCGTATTCGGCGCCGACCGCTTCACGATGGCAGCGCAGATGTGGCCGCAACTGAAACTTGTCGGCCACATGTTCGAGGTAGTCGAGGATTTCCTGCTGCGTGCCGAACATCCGCGACCAGTCAGGATTCTGCTCGAACGAGAACGAATAAAGATGCGACTGCACGTCGCAAGCCGCGCCGGGGTATGTATTGACCCGCCAGGTGCCGCCGACGCCGTCCTCTTTTTCGTAGATTGTGAAATTCTCGAAGCCGGCCTGTTTCAGGCGGACGCCCATACCGAGTCCGGCAAACCCGGCACCGATGATCGCGATCTGCATGTCCCTTGCCATCTGAAGATCCTCCGAAACAGGACAGGAAAAAAAAACATCTTTTTTGAACATAGCATATAAATATTGTGTTCGCAAATGTGCTATGCTGGTCCCGATGACTGCAGGTTCACCCACCAGAGGCACGAACACCGCCCGCCCCCGTCGCGGCCGGCCGCCGCGCGCCGATGCGCGACGGCGCGTTCTCGAGGCCGCCGCAAAACTGTTTGCCGACCACGGCTATGAACAGACGACGGTCGAAGACCTGATTCAGGAATCTGGCGTCTCGCGCGGCACCTTCTACAAACATTTCGACTCACGCGAAGCCGTCCTTGCGGAGTTGTACCAGAACGTCGTCGACGAGTTGATGCGCGACACGCTCGACGCGATCGACAACGCACCCGATGTCGGCACGATGATCCGCAATGGCCTGGCGGCCTATATCAACCGCTATCGTGGTGCCGGCGCGCTTGCCGGTGAGGTCATCGACCGTCAGTACGCCATCGCCGAGCTCCGCCAGCGCCGGGAGCAGGCCATCGCCCGCTACGTCGGCCACATCAACCACCGCCTGCAGATTCTTGGATTCGATCCGATCGACCCCATTCTTCTTGACGCGCTGCTCTGCGCCGTGGATCGCTATGCCGAGCAATTGATCCGTCAGGGTGGCGCGATGGTACCCGAACATCTGGCGCTGTTGATTCACACCGCCGAACTGGTCTTCGCGCAACGCTGACCGCGCAACACGAACGACGTTTGCGCAGAAATCGGTTTCCTGTCGAAAAAATCCGACTCAGTTGACACGCAGTGGTAAAATCTTCGCGTGGGGAGACGATATGACGAAGAAGGTACTCTGCGAACAGGAGCCCCCGATGTCGCGCCAAAAACTCCCCGCGTTGCGCACCTTGCTGGTCGCCATTGTGGCACTTCTGGCAGGTCCTGCGCCAACGTTGGCTACCGACGACCTGTTGGTCGCCACCAACGAAGAATTTACGGACTTCTCGGAACTCGACCTGAGCGCCCTGCTCGATGCCGAAGTCAACGTCGGCTCGAGCTTCACGAAAAAACTCTCTGAGATCCCCGCGATCGTCGAAACGTTTACGGCGGAAGACCTTCGGCGCCTCGGCATCCGCGATCTGTACGATCTGTTGCGCTTCCTGCCCGGCGCCTATGAAAACATCGACCCATCGGCCCCGGTTGTCAATCCCGGGATCCGGATCCGCGGCGGGCCGACATCCAACCGCATCATGATTCTGATCGACGACCACAACATGCTCGACGATGCGACCGAGAACTATAATCTGATGACGATCCCGTTCGATGCGATCGAGCGTATCGAATATCTGCGGGGCCCTGCCGCGGTGTTGTACGGTTCGAGCGCCATGGCGGGCGTCGTTCGCATCGTCACGCGTCATCCAGACGAAGGCGCTTCCGGTTACGCGGCCGGGGAATATGACGTCCTTGGTGAAGGGTACAGCGCTCGCACGGGCGGAGGCTGGCGTTCCGATGACGGGACCTGGTCCATCGACGCGCACACACAAATGCGGCGTACCGAAAAGCAGACCATTTTCGTGGACCCGGACAACCTGGGCGCAACGGGCACCTATGATCAGACTGGCGAGCAATTCGTCGCGATGCTGACGGCACGATATGTAACCGAACACGATACGGCGATGCTGCGCTTCATTGGCAACCGCACCTCCCGCCCCTTTACCGGCCTCGAAAACAGCCTGTCCGCAAATGCAGGCGACACGATCAAGCGCTACTACGGTAGTGAAGCGGAATACGGCCGCACGCTAAACAAAGGATGGTCTCTGTCTGTCCGTGGTAACTACGACGTCCGACGCCGCGACATCGACACGGGCATTTTCCCGTCGTCGCAGCAACTGAGCGCCACGCGCTCATTGACTGACCAGGCCACGACGCTCAAGCTGGACGGTGAGATTGCGGCCGTCCGCACCGGTGCTGCGTGGCAGAATGACATTGCCGAGTTCTCGGTCGGTCTGGAGTACCGTAACATACGGTCGAGTAATTTTGACTTCGTTTTCGACAACGACGGGGCACTGAACCCCCTCAGTCCGCCCCAGAACTTTTCGGCGCAAATCAACGAGGCGAACCTCTTCGTGCAGGGCGGCTACCAGCCACACGACAAGGTCGATCTGCTCGTCGGCGGACGCCTCAACGTCTTCAAACCAACGGCGAAGAACGGCATCACCGACCCTGCGCTCGGCCTGCAACCCACCGTCGAGGGCGATCTGAAGATTTCTCCGATGGCCCGCGCCGCCGTCGTCGTCCGCCCGATGGACAAGCTCTCCGTCAAGGCGCTCTACGGCCGGTCGTTCCGTCTGCCGACAATCGTCGAAATGTTCGTGAATCTTGGCCCGGTCGTCCGCGCGAATCCGGAGCTGGATCCTGAAATTCAGGACACCGTAGAACTGGCGCTCGATGCCCGCCTGACCGATCGTCTGTCGTGGCGCATCAACGGCTTCTATAGCTGGATCCAGGATGCAATCGACTTCAAGATCATCGACCCGGTCAACATCGTCGTACAGTACCAAAACGCTACCGACAATAATCGTCTGCAGGTACGCGGCGCCGAAACGACACTGCGCTGGCTGCCGCACAGGACACTCGACCTGTCTGGGTCGTTTTCGTTCCACGAGGGCGTCACCAGCGGCGGCGGCTACCTGCGTGAGCTGCCGCGCATCGTCGCCAAGGCCTGGCTGACGGTATTGCCCTTTGGTGATGACCGTCTGACAATCACGCCCAACATCGTCCATCGCGGCCGCATGGGAACGGTGGATGGCGACACCCAGCTCGGTCTGAGCACCGTCTGGAAGCCGACGAGCTGGCTGGAGGTTTCGGCGCACGGGTACAACCTGAACTTCAACAATCC
>RFIY01000122.1 GCA_003695505.1 Candidatus Dadabacteria bacterium
AATTCAGCAGGAAAGCGATCCCCAGGAAGACGATCTGCTTCCTGCGGACGGTTTCTTCTCCGGCCTGGCCTCGGCATTCGCCGCAGGACCAGACCAGGTACCGCAGCGTCTGCTCGCGCTGATCATCGACAACCGGCTCGACCTCGACGACCTGCAACGCATCGTACGTGATCTTCGTGCCAGTCTCGCTGGCAGCGAGCCCTATGTGCCACACGATGCCGTCTGGGAAATGCTGCGCGATGCGTTGTCGATCCTGCCGGGATACGAAGGTCCACGCGATCCACTCGGCTTTCGTATTCCGGGTCTCGATCTTTCGCGTCTGTTCACCTTTCCGGTTGTTGATCTGACCGATCCGGAAGAAGGGTTTTTCCCCTGGTTCTGTACGACGGACGCGGCCAGCGAGCAGGGATGTGCCAGGCCTGGAGACATCCTGATCGACAGCGAACAGGAACCGTACGAAACCGATTCTGAGGGCAATCGCACGGCATTCGAGGATGCCGGCGTAAACGGCACTCCCCAGTGCAACACCGTTGCCCAGCTCTGCCAGGGTCTCGACCTGCAGGCGCCCGGAGCCGGTAATGGACGTTGGGATGAGCCGATCGCGTTGCGCGCAACTGATCCGGAAGCGACAGCGGACAATGCTGCATTGCTGCCGCCCCTGGCGCATCCGACTCCGTGGCAGACGACCGACCCTCCGAACGACATTGTCGATCCGCTCTATATGTACTTTGGCAACCCCGATCTCAATGGGGCGTTCGTGCCGCTGACCGAAACCAGCGCCAATGGCGTGACATCCATCGTCGTGGATCACGACCGATCCTATACGAATCCCGATCTGATGCGCCTGTTGTCCGTAGCGGCCTGGATCGCCGATTCACTGCCGGGGCTGCTCAAATGAACAATTCGACGCACCAGCTCCTGGCCACGCAATCACGACGATTTCCGGTCGACGCCGACCGTCTCTGGTTCTGGACGGCGAATCCGGACCGGTATGCACAATGGTTTCCCGGCGTCGTCGCGATCGAATCACTGAGCAATGGACCGCTCCGGCCCGGATTCCAGATGCGGGAAACGGTGGCACTCGTACCCGGTTTGCATGCGCGCGGCAACCTCACCGTCCGCGAGTGCCGCCAACCGCATCGTCTGCAGATCGACGGCACACTGCCGCTCCTGAAACCGACGGTCGCATTCGTGATCGACGATGTACCGGGCGGTGCGATCTTGCGATGGTCCATGTATACACGTCAGCACAATCCCGTCGTCGCCCGGCTACTCACCATCCTCGTGCGTCCAATGCTACAACGACGCCTGCGGAAGGGCCTGGATCATCTTGGTCAGCTCGTTTCGTCGGAGCAGTCCAGATCAGCGCGGGTATAATGATTGCGTTCGTCTTGGCGAACAATCGACAATCTGCCGATCAACGACGATCACCCGAGGAGAATCCGCCATGTCCATGACACGTCGGCGCGTACCCGTGTGGAGTGTGCTCACCGTATTTGCGACCCTTGCCCCGGTTGCCGCACTGGCCGCCGACGACCCTGTCGATCACGGCACGACGGCGTGGATGATGATCTCGACGGCGCTTGTTCTGCTGATGGTGCCAGGACTGGCCATGTTCTATGGTGGCCTGGTGCGCACCAAAAACGTGTTGTCGACGATGATGCACAGTTTCAGCGCGATGGCCGTCATTGGCGTGCTCTGGGTCGTTTGCGGTTACAGCCTGACGTTCGGCAGCAGTATCCTTGGCGGCGCCGTCGGATGGAACTGGGACTATTTCTTTCTGAAAGGCATTGATGACGTCATCGTCGATGGCATTCCCGAATACATTCTTGCGATGTTCCAGGGCAAGTTCGCGATCATCACGCCGGCGCTGATCAGCGGCGCGATCGCCGAGCGCGTCCTGTTTCGTGGTTATGTCATGTTTATTTCACTCTGGTTCCTGCTCGTCTATGCGCCGCTGTGCCACTGGGTCTGGGCCAGCGACGGCTGGCTGTTCAATGCTGGCGCGATGGGTGTGATTGACCTCGCTGGTGGCCTGGTCATCCATGTCTCGGCCGGTGTCAGCGCCCTGGTTGCTGCGCTCTACCTCGGCGCCCGACGCGGCTTCCCAAAAACGCCGATGTTGCCGAACAACCTGGTTATGACCATGACCGGCGCCGGCTTGCTCTGGGTTGGGTGGTACGGTTTCAATGCCGGCTCGACGCTCGGCAGCGGTCTCGATACGGCGCGCGCGCTGACGATGACACAGCTTTCAGCCGCAAGTGGCGCGCTGACCTGGCTGGCCATCGAGGCCATCAAGTTTCGCAAGGCGACGGCCCTCGGGATGGCTTCGGGGATCGTCGCCGGCCTGGTCGTGATCACCCCGGCGGCCGGCGTCGTCCAGCCAGTCGGCGCCCTGACGCTTGGCGCGCTCTCGTCACTGATCTGTTTCTACGCATTGCAGTTGAAGTTCCGCTTCGGCTATGACGACAGCCTCGACTGCTTCGGTATTCATGGCGTCGGCAGCGGATTTGGTGTGCTGGCGCTGCCGTTTTTCCTGCGAGACAGCTGGTTGCAAGAGGCCGCGGCGGCCGCGGGCGGATCGTGGACCGCGCTCGACCAGTTCGGCATTCAGGTCATGGGGATGGCCGCGACGGTAGCCCTGGCTGCAACCATGACGTTGCTGATTTGTGTCATTGTAAACAAGACCGTCGGCTTCCGTTGCGACGAAGAAACCGAAGAAATCGGTCTCGATCAGAGCCTGCATGGCGAAGAGGGCTACGGATTCATGACCACGCGCTGACTGGCGCTCAAGCTCGGTTCCTGTTAAGCTCTTACCGGATACCGGCATCAGTCGGTATCCGGTTTTGTTTGACTGACGTTCTCCGCCTCACCTGCTCTCGTCCACGACGATCGGCAAAGGTCCAGAGACGCCGAACCGCGATTCCCGGAATGGGATCGGACGATTGAGCCTTACTTGCATTTTGATTTCCTGACCAGCAATGTTTTTTCCCCGCACGGCAGGCGCCCGCTGATGGCAGCGGTCTGTCGTACCGTGCACGCTTAACCTGTGTCGACAAGGAGCTTTCCGTGACACAATCCATTTATGTAGGCAATCTGCCCTACTCCGTCAGCGAACCCGAACTTCGTGGCCTGTTCGAACAGTACGGCGAAGTTCAAAGCGTCAACCTGATCATGGATCGCGAAACCGGTCGTCCGCGTGGCTTCGGTTTCGTGACGATGGAACGTGCCGACGCACTGAACGCGATCGAAGCACTCAACGGCACCGAACTCGGTGGCCGTACGATGCGTGTCAACGAAGCGCAACCGCGCCGCTGAGACGCAGCTTCCATCGAAGCAAGAAGGCCGGCTCGTCAGGGCTGGCCTTTTTTTGTGCCTCGCGCGGCGTCGTCCCCGGTGTATTTGCGACGCAACTCCGGCCTCCCGGGAACAGCCCCGAATGTTTCCGACTGTATCAATGCATCGAACCAGACCGGCAACGCGCACCGTCAAACCGCAGCCAGGCGTCTTCCGAAGCCTTTGTCCATGCGGCCTGTAGCGTCGCGTTGCACCGCACCGCCCGACCTGTTACAGTCAAGCACTGCCCGGGAACGGTCCCCGGCAGCGATATTCAAGATTGACGTTCTCCGTTTTCTCCGCTCTCGTCCTTTTCGACGGTCGCCAGTTTCCAGAGACGCCGTTACAGAGGCTTCCCCAGCGAAGCCGGACGATTGAGCTTTTTGTTTTTGTTTTCCCAGTTTTACATGATTTCTCGCACGCGTTTCGCGACGGCTGACCGCAGCCGCCGCCATATTCGCGTGCACCTTACCCGTGTCCAAAGGAGCTTTCCGTGACACAATCCATCTACGTAGGCAACCTGCCCTACTCCGTCAGCGAACCCGAACTGCGCAATCTGTTCGAGCAGTATGGCGAAGTCGAAAACGTCAACCTGATCATGGACCGCGACACCGGCCGCCCGCGTGGCTTTGCGTTCGTGACCATGTCTTCGGCAGAAGCGGCCACCGCCATCGGCGCCCTCAATGGCACCGACCTGGGTGGACGCACGATGCGCGTCAACGAAGCGCAACCGCGCCGCTAAGACGCAGCTTCCATCGAAGCGAACGGGCCGGCCCGCGAGGGCCGGTCTTTTTTTGTGCCAGAGCGCAGACAGCCTGCGCCCCGGCAGACAAGACTGGAACCCGGCACGGAATCGTCGGGCGATCAACCGTTTGGTCAAAACGGCGGTTTGACAGGGGCAAAACGCATCTGGTACGCTTCGTGGAAAACGATTGTTTTCCACCTGGACGGATCGAGGCCCCCGCATGCCCATGCTGCCGGAACCGGACATCGTTGTGATTGGTGGCGGCCCCATTGGCTGCGCGGCCGCGCTGGCATTCGCGCGCGCCGGACAGCGCGTCTGGATTGTCGAACAGGCCCCGGATGCGTGCCATAAACGGTTTGCCGGGGAGTGGCTGCATCCGCGCGGTCTGGACGTCCTGAGCGATCTTACCGGGTGGGACGCACCGCCATTCGTCCATGCCACCATGCCGGGTTTCATCGTCAAGGCACCGGGGCATGATCCCGTCACGCTACCGTATCTGCACGACGCACACGCCATCGGCTTCGACCATGGCGCCCTTGTCGAGGCACTGCGCGCACGACTGCACGACTGGAACAACATCCACTACATCGCTTCCGCACGCGCGACCGTCGATGGCTCGCAGGTACACATCTCGGGAGCCGTCGAAAGGGTCGTAACACCCGATCGCGTGATCGTCGCCGCCGGTCGAGCGGGCGCGCGCATGCTGCAATGTGCGCCGGCACAGTCGGTGTCGGTCATGGGCGGAATCGTTGTCGACCTGCCGGAACGCGATGTGCCGGAACACGCTCAGGTCATTCTCGGCGGCCCGGGCCCGATCCTGATCTACCGTATTGGCCTACGACGCGTGCGCATCAGCATTGACCTGCCGGCAGCGTTGCGCTCACTTCGCCGCCAGCCACAGTTGCTCAGCCACCTGCTTGAGCCATTTCTGCCATCGATGCTGTCGGCTCCCGTCCGCAAGGCCTTGCTGGCGAACGAAGTGACCTGGGCCGCCGCCTCATACCGGCCCCGTTGCCACTATGGGACAGAACACGTCTCCGCTGTTGGTGACGCCGCCGGGACGGTTCATCCGTTGACCGCCGGCGGCCTGACGCTGGGCCTGCTCGATGTTGCAACCGTCGCCTCGCTGCCGTTTCACGACTGGCGCGAGCAGCGACTCCGGGACACGCTGGTACCGGAATGGCTGTCGCTTGCACTCTATGGTGTTTTTGCCGGGCAGCAGGCGGGCGCACGCCAGTTGCGGGACGGCGTGTTCCAGCACTGGCAACGGTCTCCCCGGATTCGCGAGCAGACGACGGCATTGCTCGCCATCGAAGAAACGCGACCGGCCGCGTTCGCCCGGGTATTTACCCGGATCGGACTGGGCACCGCCGCCGTGTCGCTGACCGGCCAGCGGCAACCGCGCAACGCCGGAGCGGTCCTGCGTACATTGCTGCCCTGGGCACGCTGGCCGGTTGCCGCCGTGTTGCCAGAGCGCCTCGTCACGCAACGGCGTCGACGGTCGACGCCCGTCGCCCCCCTGAACCTGAACATTCCCCTGAAAGGATCGCAGCCGATGCCATTGACGAACGATCATCGTTACTGTCTGGAATCCCTCCAGGCCGTGTCACGCACGTTCTCCCAACCAATCCGTATGCTCGACGAGCCGTTGCAGACCGGCGTCGCCTGCGGATATCTGCTCTGCAGAGTCGCGGACACGATCGAGGATCATCCGGGCCTTGAACCGGCACAGCGGAATCGTCTCTTTCCGCTCTTTCTCGCGGTGCTTTCCCGCGAGATTTCGCCGGAGGTCTTCGCGGCCGCGTTTCCGCTTGATGATCCGAACGATCCCGAGGTAGATCTGGCAACGCACCTGCCACGCGTCCTTCGTGTCCTCGATTCGATCCCCGGCGCACAACGAGATGCCGTGCTCTACTGGGTCGGCGAGATGGCGCGCGGCATGCAGATCTATACGCAGCGCCGCACCGACGATGGCGGTCTGCTCACGCTACTGACCATGCAGGATCTCGAAAGATATTGTTACTTCGTTGCCGGAACCGTTGGCCACATGCTGACCGAGTTGTTTATTGGCAGCCACCCCCATCTGCCCGAATCCTCGCGCCAACGCCTGACTGAGCTGGCGGAGTCGTTCGGCATGGGTCTGCAGCTCGTCAACATGATCAAGGATGTCGCCGACGACCTCGAGCGCGGCGTCGTCTATGTTCCTCGCGCCCTCTGCGCCCGGGCCAGGCTGACACCCGCGCAGTTGCTCGATCCGGCGCTGGGCGCCCGTGCGCAAGAAGCCCTGTCTCCGATGTTCACACTGGCCTGGACGATGCTGGACGATGCCGTCGAGTACACCTGCCTGCTCCCGACGGAGGCGACCGATCAACGGCTGTTCTGCCTGCTGCCGTTACTGATGGCCGGCGCGACGCTGAGCCACGCTCAGGATCACCCGGACCTGCTCAAACCCGGCGCGGCGGTGAAAATCTCGCGCGACGTCGTACATCGCATCATCGCCGACGCGCAGCGCTTGGCAACGGACAACGATGCCATCCGAGCCCAGTGGCAAACCCTGCGCCACGCGTCCGCGCAGCGTCGCGCATCATGAATCGCCCGGCCGAACAACTTTCCGCCACGACCCGCGTTACGCCCGCCATCGCTGGCGCGGCGCACGCGCTCGCGCGAAGTCAGGCGCCGGACGGTTCGTGGCGGGCGCCGTACACCGGTCCGCTGTTTTTGCTGCCCGCCTGGGTCATTGCATTGCGGGTCTGCAGCCGGCTACCCGAACACACCGTCGCCGAAAAAATGTGCCGCCGGCTCGAACAGACGCAACGCCAGGATGGTAGCTGGGGCATTTCCATCGACGCCCCCGGCGCGGTCTACACAACAGTCCTCGCCTATGTGGCGCAGCGGCTGCTTGGCAAACCCGCGGAAGAAACCGACCTCCGACGCGCCCGCAACTGGTTTCTGGTTCACGGCGGCGCACTCGGCGCCGCGCCGTGGGGAAAATATCTGTTGGCGACCTTGTCGTTGTACGACTGGGACGGCGTGCTGCCGGTGCCACCCGAGTCATGGCTGCTGCCGCGTCGATTCCCCGCCCACCCTGCCAATTTCTGGTGCCACACGCGCATGGTCTATCTGCCGCTGTCGTGGCTGTATGGACGGCGAGCCGCGTTGATGCCCGATCGCAACCTGCGCGCGCTTCGGGAAGAGCTCTACGACGCACCATGGGATGCAATCCACTGGCCCAGCCATCGCACGCGAATCGCCGAAACCGATGCCGCCGAACCGCTGGCGGATGTCTGGCGTCCCGCGTCGCAGGCCCTTGCCCTCTGGAACCGCTTCGGCTCCAGACGTCTTCGTGATCGCGCGCTCAAAGAAGTGTTACAGCAAATTCGCTTCGAAGACGAGAACACGCAGGGGCTCTGTCTGGGACCGGTCAACGCCGTGCTGCATACGATCGTCTGGCAGTTCGCCGATCCAGGGGGACTGCGGGTCGCCCGCCACCTGCAGACGCTCGAACGGGAGTACCGTTGTGACATCGATGATGCCATTGATCTGCAGGGATACCACAACAGTGCGTTGTGGGATACCGCCTTCAGCGGTCAGGCGCTCAGTGTCGCAGCCCGCACAGGAGCCCTCGAGGATACGGACGAATTGCAACGCACGCTACGACGCGCCCGACAGTTCGTGGATCGTCAGCAGATACGCACGAATCCCACACACCTGCATCGCGCCTTTCGGGATCGCACTGATGGCGCCTGGCCGTTTTCCGATGCGCGCCAGGGCTGGCCGACCGCCGACTGCACCGCTGAAGGTCTCGGCGCCTGGCTGTCGTTGTGCGCGGCGACGGACGAGCGTCCCGATCGACGCCGCGTGCGCATGGCGATCAACTATCTGCTGCGCATGCAAAACCCGGACGGTGGCTGGCCAACCTATGAGCGGCAACGTGGCTCCGACGCGCTCGAGAAACTGAACCCGTCCGGTGTCTTTCGCAACATCATGGTCGACTACAGTTGGCCAGAGTGTACGGCCTCCGTACTCGAAGGCCTGATGCACGCGCTGCCGCACGCAACGGCCGGGCAGCGTCGGCGTATCGACCGCGCCATCGTGCGCGGCAAAGCCTATTTGCTGGACACGCAACGCCCGGACGGATCCTGGTACGGCGGCTGGGGCATCTGCTTCACCTACGGCACGATGTTCGGTATCGCCGGTCTGCGCGCCGCCGGCCTGCCGCCCGACGATCCACAGATTCGACGTGGCGCCGAGTTTTTGCTGGCGCACCAGAACCCGGACGGCGGCTGGGGCGAAACGCTGCATCACTGCATCGAGCAGCGCTGGGTCGGCAGCACGCCTAGTACCGTGGTTCAGACCGCCTGGGGTCTGCTGGGGCTGATCCATGGGGGTCTGGCAAGATGCGAGGGGGCGGCCAGGGCAGCCGCATGGCTGATGCGCAACCAGCAACCCGACGGGAGCTGGCCACACGACGCGGTCACCGGCGTCTTCAATCAGACCTGCGCCATCGACTATCCCCTTTATGCACAACATTTCCCCCTGCGCGCGCTTGCGCTCTGGCACCTCCACAAGGGAGAAACGCAATGAGCTTGCGACACGTCATTCTTGGCTTGCTGGACCGGGATCCGATGAGCGGCTACGACATCAAGAAACGCCTGCGCGAGGATCTTCCAGGCTTCTGGAATGTCTCCGATGGACAGCTCTATCCCATGTTGCGACGACTGGAACAGGACGGCGCGATTCAGCCGTATACCGATCACCTGCGGGATGAGGATCGGCACGCCTGGACCATCACCGAAGCCGGGCGGGAAGAGCTGCACGCCTGGTTGCTGGAACCTGTGCGCCGTATCGGCGATTTTAAGGATCCGTTTCTGATGCGACTCGCCTTCTTCGATCGTCTGCCGCGCAGTGTTGTCGAACAGCGACTCCGGTCGCAGATGCGACAGGGCGCCGACTTCCAGGACAGGATCGAGGACGCTCGCTCTACATACCAGCCCGGCGTCACGAGCTTCCAACGCACGCTGCTCGACTACGCGCTGCTTGGTGCAGAAATCCGCGCGTGCTTCCTTGATGTACTCGCGATTCGCGCGAGTCAGGGAACCCTGTCACGCACCGAGCCCTTGCTTGATGAAGAACAGCTCCTGGTCCTGCGTCGGGCACTGGACGAGATCCGCGACCTCGCTCGCGAGGCGCATACACCGCGCGTCCTGGCACGAACAGCCGCAGCCTGAGCGG
>RFIY01000123.1 GCA_003695505.1 Candidatus Dadabacteria bacterium
GAATGCTGCGATGGAACCAAGCACGGTCCACAAATTATCCTGCATCCAGTGGCTGAGGTTGATCACGGCCACCGTCAGACCTGGCAGCTCGCGTCCCATATCGTGGAACATCTTTTCGAACGTTGGAATCACTTTCACGAGCATGGTGGCAACGCAGACAAAGGCAATGATCAACGAGATGATCGGATAGGTCATGGCGCCCTTGACCTCTTTGACGATCTTCGCCTGCTTCTCCAGGAAGACGGTGAGGCGATTCAATACGGTATCCAGCACACCGCCGGCTTCACCCGCCTCGACCAGGTTACAGTACAGGTCATCGAACACCTTTGGCTGGCGACGCATCGAGTCGGCCAGCGTCGCCCCCTGCTCCACGCTGTCCTTGATCGATTGCAGTGCATTCTTGAACAGTTTGTTCGTCTGCTGATCCCGCAAAATATCGAGCGCCTGCACGATCGGCAGGCCGGCTTCGAGCATCGTCACGAACGTGCGCGTAAACAGGACAAGATCCTGCGTCTTGACTGAGCCCGCAGCAAGCGCGGCCAGGTCGAAGGCGGGCTTTTCCTCAAGCTCGGTCACCGAAAGGCCCTTCTGCCGCAGCTTGGACGCGGCCTCTTCACTCGATTTTGCCGAGATCGAGCCACTGACGCTCTTTCCATCCGCACCACGTGCGGCGTACGCAAACCGGGGCATCGCCTACTCCTGCCTCATACGGTGGCCACCTGTTTCCAGGAAATACCATTCTTTTCACAAAGATTGCGGAATTCCTCCAGGTCAGGACTCCGCATCATCGCATCCTCAAGCTTCACCCGCCGGCGTTTGACATGCTCGATCAGACACTGGTTCATCGTCTGCATCCCGAATTTGGTCTGTCCGACCTGCATCTGCGAGTAAATCTGGTGAATCTTGTCTTCGCGAATCAGGTTCCGAATCGCCACATTGGGCACAAGCACCTCCAGCGCAAGCACCCGACCAAACCCCTGCGCCTTTGGCAGCAATGTTTGCGAAAGCACGCCTTCGAGCACAAAGGATAATTGCGCACGAACCTGTGGCTGCTGATTCGCGGGAAACACATCCAGAATACGGTTGATCGTCTGAACCGCCCCATTCGTGTGCAATGTCCCGAAACAGAGGTGGCCAGTTTCGGCAATCGTCAGCGCGGCCTCGATCGTCTCACGGTCACGAAGCTCCCCAACCAGCACAACATCCGGATCCTGGCGCAGAATACTCCGTAGCGCCTTCGAAAAGCTGTGAGTGTCCGCCCCGACCTCTCTCTGATTGACGATTGATTTTCGGTGGGGATGAAGAAACTCGATCGGATCTTCGATCGTCAGAATGTGGTGCGGTTTTTCACGATTGATCTTGTCGATCACGGCGGCAAGGGTCGTCGACTTACCCGACCCCGTTGGACCGGTCACCAGTACCAGCCCCCTCGGTTTGTCGGAGAATTGCGCCACTACTGGCGGGAGTCCAAGTTCGTCAAACGACTTGATCTCATAGGGAATCTGCCGGAAAGCTCCGGCGACGGCCCCGCGCTGCAAATAGACGTTGGCACGAAAACGGCTCAGCCCTTTGACGCCGAAACTGAGATCGAGTTCATGCTCCTCTTCGAATTGATGCTTCTGCGCATCCGTCAGCACCGAGTAGCAGATCTGCTTCGTTTCCTGTGCCGTCATTGGCGGAATCTTGATCGGAACGATTTGCCCGTCGATACGCAACGACGGCGGCGCCCCAACCGTGATGTGCAGGTCGGATGCGCCTTTCTCGATCATCGTCTTGAGCAGTTGTTGGAGGCTGGCCATGTGCGTATCCTCAGCGATCCGCGACTGAGCAGCGGACGACTTCTTCGACGGTGGTCGTACCTTCGGCGAGATGCGACAGTCCGCACTGCCGCAGTGTCATGAAGCCGTCCTTGATCGCCTGGTGCTTCAATTCCGCCGTACTTGCTCCATTCAGAACGAATTCCTTCAGCGTATCCGTCATCACCAGAACTTCGTACAACGCGACACGCCCCTTATAGCCGCCGTTGCACTGATCGCAGCCTTCGCCCTTCATAAAGGTGGCGTTCTCGTACATCTCTTCGGACATCCCGAGATCCATACAGATCTTCTTGTCAATTTCGATCGGTTTTGCGCAGTTCTTGCAATTCCGGCGCGCAAGACGCTGGGCCAGAATACAATTAACGGCGCTGGCGACCAGGAATGGCTCGACGCCCATGTTGAGCAGGCGGTTGACGGTACCTGGCGCATCATTGGTGTGCAGTGTCGACAACACCATGTGACCTGTCAGCGCCGCCTTGACCGCGATTTCAGCGGTCTCGAAGTCCCGAATCTCGCCGACCATGATGATGTCTGGATCCTGCCGCAGGAATGAACGAAGTGCAGCGGCAAAAGTCAGGCCGATGTCTTCACGAACGTTGACCTGGTTGATGCCCGCCAGGTTGAATTCAACCGGATCCTCGGCGGTCGAAATATTCTCGGTTACCTTGTTCAATTCCGACAGCGCGGAATACAGCGTCGTCGTCTTACCCGAACCGGTCGGACCGGTCACGAGCACCATACCGAATGGTTTGTGAATCGAATCGAGAAAGTCCTGAAGCTGAGCCGGACGGAACCCGAGTTTCGTCATGTCGAGCTGCAGATTTGATTTGTCCAGCAGGCGCAAACAGATCTTTTCACCAAACAGTGTCGGCAGCACCGAGACACGAAAGTCCATGTCCCGACCGCGGCCAAGTTTCAACTTGATCCGTCCGTCCTGCGGCAGGCGTCGCTCGGCGATGTCGAGGTTCGACATGATCTTGATCCGCGAAGCGATCGCATCCTTCATCTTCAGGGGGGGCCGCATGACCTCGGCCATCACGCCATCGATTCGGAAGCGCACGCGCATCATCTTTTCGTAGGGTTCGATATGGATATCGGACGCGCTACGTTTGATGGCATCGAGCAGAATTGCATTGACGAGTCGGACAACCGGCTTGTCTTCGGCCATCGATGCGAAATCAAGCCCTTCCTCGTCCTCCCCGGTGACGTAGTCGACGTCATCCATTTCTTCGCCGAACTCGGACATCACGTCGTCCAGGTCCAGCTCGGGACCGCCTACATCTTCGCTGGCCGGCTGGTCCGCGCCATAAATCCGGTCAATTGTTTCTTCGATACTCTCTTCGCTTGCGACGACAACTTCGACGTTGGTGTATCCGGTCAGGAACCGAACTTCGTCAATCGCGAAGATATTGGACGGATCCGCCATCGCCAGGATCAGTGTCGATCCGGCGAGGTTGATTGGGATCATCAAATGTTGCTTCAGAACGTCCTTGGGGATCCGTTTGACCAGCGCCGGGTCGATCTCGTACTCCGAGAGATTGACGGCGGGCACGCCATATTGTTTGCTGAGAAAGCCGAGCAGCTCTTCTTCTTTGAGATACCCCATCTTGACAAGATGGGATCCCAGCCGCCCGCCGGCCGCCTTTTGCTCCGCTATTGCCTGTTGCAACTGCTGCGGAGTAATGAGATTCTCCCGAACCAGCAGCTCACCAATTCGCGCCATACGTCCTCAGCTCTCCTCGTTCAAACGTCGTTAGCCCGTAACAGTCTAATCAAGCGGGCTTGAAACTGTCAATATTCTACACCACGAGCAACACGCTCCCGGCGCACCAAAAGAAAACGCCCGCGCGAACCGCGCGGGCGTCTGCCGTCCTGGCTTTGGCCGCGACCTCAGATGGAGCGCAGCTTATATTCGAGCGAGCGCTCGCGTCGTGCCTTGCGCCGGCTCTGCTTGCGCCGCCGCTTTTCGGCTTCCTTCAGCTTGCGCTTGCGACGCTCGCTGGGCTTCTCGTAGAAGCGGCGAAGCTTGAGCTCCTTGAGAATGCCCTCTTTGTTAACGCGTTTCTTGAGTTCCTTCAGCGCGCGATCGACATCGTCACGAACCGCGACCTCGAGCGGGTCGTGGAACTCAAGCGCCTGCTGGGGCTGCTGCGAACTGGAGGTCGTTGCTGTCATCAGACGATTATCCTACCTTGCCCGCCAGCGAAAACGCAATGATCAGCGCATAAATGACCAGCGATTCGATCAGGGCAAGACCGAGAATCATCGGCCCCATCACCTTTGCCTCGGGGTTGCGGGCGAGACCTTCGAGGGCGGCGGCAGCGGCCCGGCCCTGAGCCAGTGCGCCACCGAGCGCGGCAATGCCGATCGCCAGCCCGGCTGCAAGCGCGATCATTCCACTGTCGCCGGATGCGCCGTGCTCGGCTGCGAACGCGGGTACGGCAATCAGTACGGCCAGCAAAGTAAACAGACTACGTGCAACAAATGTCATCATTTGCTCCTTAATGTTGCAGGGTTGAAACATCGAAAACGGTAATTCAGGGATCCTGTGAAAAAGACTCAGTGCTCGTGTTCAACGGCACCGCCGATGTACACCATCGACAACATGGTGAATACCAGTGCCTGGACAAATGACACAAACACGCCAAGTCCGATGAAAATCACCGGGACAACGACTTTGGTAAGGTCAGTAAAAATGGAGAGGACGGCATGGTCACCGGTCATATTTCCATACAGACGGAGACTGAGACTGACTGGACGCACCAGATGGCTGATCAGTTCAATCGGCATCATCAGCCACGCCAGCGCCATCATCGGCCCCATGAAGTGCTTCAGATAACCGATTCCGTGCTCCCGGACACCATAATAGTGCGTCATCAGGAAGATCAGGACAGCCAGCGAGAAATTCGTCGTGATGAACGACGTCGGCGGATTAAACCCGGGAATGACGCCGAGCAAATTGTTCACGAAGATATAGAGAAACAGCGCGCCAAAGAAGGGTGCGAACTTGCGACCGTGATGTTCCCCCATGGTCTCGACAACAAAATCCCGCAACGCGCCAACTACCAGCTCGGCCATCGTCCGCACGCTTAGTCGATCGTCCGGTAGTCGCGGATCGTCCGTGCGCGCCAGCGCGGATTTTGCCATCCAGGCAAACCCAAGCAGAATCACTGAAGCCAGACCTACACCGGCAATGTGTTCGTACGGACCGAACCAGTGCTGAAAAAACGAATATATATGCGGCAACCTGCTACTCCTCAGAGCGATCGTATTGTGCCTGGGCGCGTTGAACCTTCCACAGCGCCAAGCTCAGTGCAACCACGAGTCCAACGCTGTATCCGGCAACAATTGCAACCGGACTCTGTCCACGGCTCTGAGACCAGCGCAGGATCCACAACAGCAGCACAAATGTCAGGCCATAGTGAGCAATCACGAGCCAGACCGTGCGTCGCTGCATCAGCCACTGGCGCACATAGTGCGCGAGCGTGACGACCTGAACCACAGCAACTGCAGCCGCTGCTACGGTGGCAACCCATCGGACGTCAGGCATCGCTGCCGTCCAGTGCGCGAACGAGGTCAATGAGACCTGCCACCGTCCCGGTGATCGTACCCGCCAGCACGCCCCATGGCGACACCTCGAAGTACTGATCGACCATCCAGCCGATCCACGCCCCGGCAAGAATCATCGCCGGAAGCGAAAATGCGACTGCCAGCAATCGCTGCTTGTTCTGAATGACCCAGGCCCTCTGTCGGGACCCGCGCGCACAACGGCGCACAAAGTCTGATCCACGAAGCCGCAGACTTGTCCAGTATAGCAATTTCCCGCTCAGGGCGCTAACCCGCACCATGCGCGGGGGATCACGTCCTCGTCTGGGTCTGAGTGCGATTCAGGCAATCGATCGTTACACGCACGGGTGCCTTCACCACGGGCCGACGAAGGGCGGCTGCTATGGACCCGACACGCGGCCCCCGACTTGCGCGGGCCGGCCCCCTGACCTACCCTTCCCCTGGAGGCCGGCGCACTGCCGGCGAAACCGCCGACATGCGCTTATCCAGGCGGGTTTGTCACCGTCGCGGCGATTCGGTTATACTCAACATCCGTATGACTCTCGAGTGCGCCGGGACTGCCCGGGCACCGCCAACGAGCGTCAGTCAAGCCGAAGTGGTGGAATTGGTAGACACGCTGTCTTGAGGGGGCAGTGGGCGAAAGCCCGTGACGGTTCGAGTCCGTCCTTCGGCATTTCTTTTCTCTGGCTGTTTCCAGTCGGTCTTTCGACGACAACCATATGAACCACCCCACGCATTCATCGGGAACAACGCCTTTTTTCCAGGCATTGGTCGAGGGGGCAACGGCGCCATTTCGCGGTCTGCTCTACCTTGCAAGCCATCGCGAGCTATGGCCGTACGCGGCCGCGCCCTTCCTGCTCGGACTTGTCTGGAGTGGCATCTCGCTCGCGGAATGGTCGATACCCGCAGGCGAAGCCTGGTGGTCAACCGCGCTCTGGACGATGCTACGCTGGTTTCTTGAGGCCGGTATCCTGTTTGTTCAACTGCTGATCGCGCTGACGGCCCCATTGCTCGACCTGCTCGGAGAAGAAACAGAGGAACAACTGGGCATCCGGCCGCAGGGGCCACCCTTCTGGAAAGAGCTGTTCAGCCTCCAGTTCATACGGCGTTCATTGTCCGTTGCCTTCGAGGCGGGAAAACTGCTTGCGTTCAAACTGTTGCTGTTTGGCATTGCGGCGATCGTAGCCCTCATCCCTGTGATCGGACCGTGGATTGCCTGGCCGCTTTCCGGTGTAGCGACCGGACTCGATTTTGTCGACTACCCACTCGCACGGCGTAACTGGACGCTGCGCGAAAAACTCGATGCTGTTCGGGCATACTGGCCTGCCGTGCTCGCGTTCGGACTGATCGTCTTTGCGCTGTTTGAAATTCCCGGACTCGGCGGGATACTGCTTCCACCCGCCGTGATCGGTGGCACCCTGCTTGTTGCGCGGCTCGGCGTACTGGAGTACAGCGCCCACGATTCACGGGGCTGATTCCGCCTCGACGATCGCACGCAACTGTTCGACAAGGTGCGCATGCACGCCCGCGCGAACCCACAACGCCGGTTTCCCGATCGGAGCCGGCGTCGGGACGACCTGTCGCCCCGATTCTTGTCCTGAACCAAAGACTTCGATCCAGTCGCCTTTCGGCAACCAGGCGTCTACGCGATCAACACCCGGCGCCACAACCGGAACAAAGACGACATCGTCGCCGAGCATCCATTGATGATCCGCCTGCCACGCCTCAGGCCATTCCGGATCCACCATCGCGGTGTGACGAATCAACGGCAGCCCGGACGCAAGACTCTCGTCCGCCAGCTCCCGAAAGTAAGTCGACATGACCTGATGCAACCTTGCCATCGTGCGAAAATGCACCAGGGTGGCCTCGTCGCTGTCGAATCGATGATTTTCGTGCTTGCGCAGACCATCGTGCGTACGCATGAACGGCGAAAACGCGCCGAGTTCCACCCAGCGTTGAAACAGTTCGCGGTCGCTGGGCCCGCCAGAAAACCCCGCAATGTCGTGCGTAAACAGCGGGATACCCGAAAATCCGGCCGTCAGTCCCGCGGTGACAACCGTCGGAATACCGTCCCCGGGATCCCAGCTCGCCTCCTGATCGCCGGCCCAGACGATCTGCGCGACACGCGCTTCATGGGTAAAACCCGAGCGCGTCAGCAGCACGAAGTCGCCATCGGGCCACGCGGCCTCAAGAACCTGACGATTGAGCTGGTGCCACCGTTCGGGGTAGAGATTATGCCAGCGCGCCCCTTCTCCTGCCGCCACATGTGCATCAAACGGGACCCACTCACCGAAGTCGGCCATCCAGCCCCGCATGCCCAATTCGGCAGCGGCACGGGCATACCGCTGAAACCATGACGCGGCCTCGTCGTTGAATACGTCGAGCAGGCCGCCATCAAACGTAATGATCGTAAACAGATAGGGGTCGCCATCGGCCGTCTCGACCAGGTAACCATTCGATACGGCTTCTGGATAGTGATCATCATAATCCGGTACAACGAACGGATTGAAGTATCCCAGAAAGCGTACCCCTTGCGCGGCAAAATCCGCGATCGTTTCTTTGAGTCCGGGATACCAGCCCTGATCGTGAACCCATCGATATTTCACGCCGAAATTATCGCCACCAAAATTGCGCGCGCCGACCCAGTCCTGCACCCAGACGGCACTGACCGGAATCTGGGCGTCCAACGCGGTCTGCAGGCGCTCTGTAACTGCGGTTGTGCCGCCCTGCGCCCCAAGCCACACGCCCTGCCACGCCCAGTCGGGCGGTAGTTGTGGTGTCCTCCCTGTATAGCGCGTGAGCACTTCCGTCAGGCGCAGCGGACCCGTCTCTGCATCTCCATCCGCCTCGCCAAAGAGACGCAGCGTTGGATTCGGATCCCAGACATCGATGGCAACCTCTCCGGGTTGCGTGTCGCAGACGTCCAGTCGACTGTAAGCCGGGGAGTCGATCAGCAGTCCCCAACCCTGACGAGGCTGCGCCAGCCAGGGCACCGGGTAGTAGGTATCCGTCAGATCACCAAATGGCGGTGTCCCGTTCTCGCTACGACCAACGCCCTGCTCCTGCGTCCAGATATCCACGCTCTGCCCGCGTAAATCAACGAAGTTGTACTGCTCTCCACCACCCCAGAAGATGTCGTCTGCCTGACAAGGAAGCGAAAATCCGATGCCCTGCAGGTCTTCGCCGGACACGTTTTCAACCTGAATCGTCCAGCCGCCGGAGCCGGACTCCGCGTAGTGCAAGACCAGCCAGGTTCGTCCGCCTGGATCGACCCCAGCAACGCGTCCATTTCCGTCGTCCCTCAGGACCAACGCCACATCATCGACGTTCTGGCGCGCGAACGAAAACATCCCGACCACCATGGAGACATCGGGCGTAAAGCGCAGCGCGCGAACGTCCATGATGGGCGGCAGATCCTCGGCAAGTCGGATACGATCCGGACGGATTTCGACGCTGTCCACGCACGCGACCAGCGCGATTCCCATGCAAACCGCGGTGACCCACAACCGCCTCATCGCTCGGTTCGTCAAGGCTGGCTGCGTACGGGCTGCCACCATGACCCGGTATGATCGATGACGGCTGTCGCGCCGGGACGGGTCACCTGCACGTTGACCGCAGGTTTGCGGGCATCTGCATACAGCACCGCGGGAATCGCGAGCTCGAATACCTGCGACCAGCGCGCGACGAGCCCTTCTTGCGGCCGCCCCTCCGATGGGGGCGCGGCCCCTGTACGAATACGCGTGGCCCAACTGTTGTTGCGATCGTCGGCGATCACGAGCAGGTCCGCGCGACGATCTCCGTCGAAGTCCAGCTGAACCTGCACCCAGAATGCGGCGGCGGGATTGATCTGCCCAGCAGGGTCGACGCGCACGAACAGTCCATTTTCGCCCTCGCCCACGGCGACCTGCTGGATGTCGAATTCGCGGGACTCACCTGTTTTATCGCGGTAAACCTTGTGCGGGAAACCCTGTTCCCAGTCCCCGGCCAGTCCGTCCACGGCAATACGGTCTGGCGCCTGATCCGGGCGCCCGTCCCCGTCGCTGTCGCGATCGACCGGGTTGAACCCATACCAGTATTCGAATCCGTCCGAAAGCTGATCACCATCGCTGTCCGTGCGTTCTGGAGAGGTACCCAGCATTGGTTCGAGGCCATCAGCCAGATCGTCGCGATCCTGATCCTGGAAGGCGCGCAAATCAATCTGCCGATAGGCGCCGGTACGCACCCAACCACTCAGTAAAGCGTCCGGATCTGAACCGGCGCTTTTCAGCAGGCCGGCCAGCGCCGTTGCCTCGACCGGGCGCTTCGCGGTCGCCGTGTCACGGATCCACGCGTCCCAGCCCCGACTACCAACGACTGCTGCAACTGCGGCGACAAACGCGGCCGCCTTTGCGCACAGGTACGCAAATCCGTCCCGGCTCTGCTCATAGAGCTTGACGCCCTCGAGAGGACGATCAAGCTGCCCGCGCTGGGTCAACAGCAGATTACGATCGAGGCGTACGGCCTCTCTGACATCGTCACCAAAACCTGCGGCACGGAGAAACATCCACCCCTCATAACGCGCCAGCCCTTTCATTAACCAGGCATCGGCGACCGTGCCCGGATGGAACCAGAAGTGGGCAATCTGCTCCGCCAGCACGACCGGTCCGGCCGGATATTTCAGACGTAACCCGTGCTTGCGACCGTTCCATCCAGCGGACGGCAACGATGGCTCTTCAATGACCAGTACCGTGTCCAGCCCGCTCGGCACCCCGTGTCGACGGATCGCTACGGCAAGCAAGCGTGTCGTCCATTCCGCAACCTGGCGTCCCCACTCCTGATGCTCCGGTTCTGTATAGACGCGCACCTGAAGCGTACGATCACCTGCGACGACCTCGGCATTTCGCTCGACCATCCGAGACTGCCGCACCTTCCAGCCATCCGGATCGAATCCGGAAGCTGTAGCGGAAGCCGAAACCAGCACCGCCAGCGACACCATAAAAATCCACCTGGAACCGTTCATCATTCTTCCCGGAATCTGGGTTGTTCATCTGCAAATCGCAGGACAAGGAAACAGCGGCTGCACAATGTCGTACAGCCGCATGTAAGCTTAGCAGTCCGTCGGTTCAGGTGCATTTCGAGACGGCATTGCGGACCGGTTTTCTGCCTGCCGCACCGGCTGTAATGCGATGGCTTTCGAAGATAGACGGCGCCTCGTCACCGCCCCCTCAATCTTGTAACCCTGTGCCGACTGGCAGAAGGCTTCAATCCTCTTCGAGGGGCACCGCCACGAACCGGTTTTGCTCTCCTCGACGAATCAACAGAGCCAGCGCGCCGCGATCAGCCTTCCTGGCAGCCTTCACGGCCGCCTTGAGATCTTCTGGCGCCGCCAGCACTGCTGACCCCGCGCGAAGCAGAACGTCGCCGGGATGCAGGATTCCGGCTGCGGGGCTGTCGGGGTCGACCGCATCGACGACAAGCCCCTGCTCGACGCCGACCTGTTCGCGTTCCTGCGGCGTCAGAGCGTGGAGCGTCAGTCCCAGGATTTCGTCTCGGTCCGGCTCTTCCGTCTCATTTTCTGTCGAGTCGGACTGCTGCCGATCCTGCTCCCCTTCCGGCAGCGTGCCCAACTTGACCTGCACCTGCTTCTTCTTGCCATCGCGAATGATGGTCACGGTAGCCTTCGTCCCTGGCGGCGTAGTCGAGACGCGAACGGGCAGCTCCTGCATTCTGTGGATCGTCTCACCATTGAATGCCACGATCACATCGCCCACCTCGATACCCGCCTTTGCCGCGGGGCTGTCCGGATAGACCTGTGTGACCAGCGCGCCATGCGGCTCATCGAGGCCCAGCCCTTCTGCCAGTTGCTCATCGACCGGCTGAATCATAACCCCGAGATAGCCTCGTGTAACCTTCTTGTGCTCACGAAGTTCGTCGACGATATAGCGCGCGAGATTGCTTGGGATCGAAAACCCGATTCCGGCACTCTGACCCGTACGCGAAAAGATTGCCGTATTGATGCCGATGATTTCGCCCCGCAGGTTGATCAGCGGACCACCGCTGTTGCCGGGGTTGATACTGGCGTCCGTTTGCAAGAAGTCCTGATATGGCAGGTCACTACCAATCGAACGCCCTTTCGCACTGATGATCCCGGCCGTAAACGTGTGATTCAAACCGAACGGATTGCCGACCGCAAGTACCCATTCGCCGATGCGCGCCGCGTCTGAATCGCCGAATTTCAGCCACGGATACTCACCCTTTTCCTTGATCCGCAACAACGCGAGATCAGTTTTGGGATCGGCGCCAACGACCTCTGCCTCAAGGCGACGATCATCGGCGAGCACGACCTGAATTTCATCCGCGCCATCAATGACGTGGTTGTTCGTCACAACGTATCCGTCGGCGCTGACGATCACACCCGATCCGAGCGCCGCCTGCATCTTCTTTTTGCGTGGCGCAGGTTCGGAGCGACGTTGTTGCCCTTGCGGCTGCTCTGGCATCGGCAACCCGAAGAAGCGGAACAGATCACGAAACTGAGGCGGGAGTTGATCCGGCGAAATGCCCGGCATACCGGGAATCTGTTGCTGCTCGACAATCCGGGCAGTCGCGATGTTGACGACGGCCGGTTTGACCGTCTCGGCCAGATCCGCGAAGTCGAACGGTGCCGATGCCGGCGTTTCCGGAATCTGGGGTGCCCGCTCCGCAGCGGTAGGCGCCCCGCCCAGATCAAAACAACTGCCGGCAATCAAGCCAACAGACAGGCACAACGCGCCGAACCCGACCAACGTCAGCCGCCGACGCATCAGTTGCCCCCCCTCGGCGCACCGGCAGGACCGGCAGGACCCGGCCCTGGTTGAGACATCTGCTCCACTTTTTGACGGAAGCGCATCATCAACTCATATAGCAACTGGTCGAACAGGCGAGATTCCTGTGCCGTGAGATTGCCATCCGTTTTTTGCCGCAGCACGCTGAGAATCTCGAGCGTCTGCTGCGCGGCCTCCAGATTTTCGCGCACGATCCCGCTACCGGGATCGGGCACCTCGCCGAGATGGACGAGCATCGAATGCGCAAGACTGTTCAGGAACTCGAGGAAAATCTGGGTCTGAAGTTGCTCCTGCGCCGACTGTCCGTCGCCGGATGGCTCGGACGGCGGCGTCCCTTGCGACGCACCCGGTTCGGGAGCTGCTTCAGGAGCCGGCTGTGGCGCCGCCGGCTGTAGTGGCGCGGCAGGTTCAGGCTGCTGCTGCGCCGATTCGATCAGATCAGGCGCCGCATCCGTCCGCTCCCGCGGCTCGGCGTCTGGTCGCTCGACAACATTGCCGTCATCGTCCAAAACGAACCGCCGGCGGTCCTTGACCTTGACACGGCCTTCTTCTCGCTCGCGCTCTTCGCTCATCGCATTGTTTGCCTTTCGTAACTGAATCAATACAGGATGATCCGTGCCGGAATCGCCCCGCGGCACTGCAATAACAATAGGCGCGCCGGTCCAGGTGTCAAGTGCCTGCCGCGCACCGTCGAAACGCATAACGATTATTGTGACAAACCACGACGCGTCCCGGTTCCTGCCACCTGCGGACAGTTGGGTTACAATGGTTGATCGGTACGCGCTGCCCACCTTGCTCCCGCGTCCGACCGTTTACAGAAGACCAACTTTCTCGATTTGCCGGGGTGGCGGAATTGGTAGACGCGGTGGACTCAAAATCCATTGGTGGTGACATCGTGGGGGTTCGAGTCCCCCCCCCGGCACATCTTCTTTTTTTACTGATCTTGTCGCTCGTCGCGGCCTGCAACGACACGGAGTGCCGTCCGTGCGGCGACGGAACAGCCTACCTGCTGGACGGCTACGCATTTGCGACCTCCGTTGAAACGAACGGCGACCAGATCCTTCTGGACGGCTTTGATCTCGATGGCATCGATGCGAAACCCGGCGACCCTGCGGGTTGCCGATTCGGTGATGCAACAGCGCCGGACGGACGCACGGGGATCGACAATCAGCTCGGCTATCTGACCGCTCTGTTCGACTACGAATCACTTCGCGTCGTGCCTGGTGCGTTCGCCGAGACCGTTTCCAACGGCACTGGGCTGATCGTGATCGAAGCGACGTCCGGCACGCCCGATGCGCCAGGCGGCGGCAAGCTCTATGCCTGGTCGCTGAGCGATCCCGCACTGGCGACGGGGCTGCCGCTGACCGACGCCAGCATCTCGCTCGGGGGCGCCGATCTGGCCGCCATCGCGGACACGAACTCATTGAGCCCCGGCGGACACGTCATCTGGGGACCATACGAGGCGACGTTCCGTTTTCGGGTCGGCGACATCTGGACAGGCCTGACATTCGAACGCGCACATCTGCGCCTGGAACCGTCCGCTGACGGGACCCGTCTGAACGGTTATTTTGGCGGCCTCGTGTCGCTTCCGGTCGCGCACCGCTTCCTGGTCGATATACAGCCGAACAACCCCAATATTTCATCGGCGCTCGATACGCTATTGCCGTTACTCGCCGACACCCGCAGCGCGCCAGACGCCGACTGCGACAGGATCTCGGTTGGATTTGGCGTCACCTACCGGCGGGTGCATCTCACGGACTGACGGCTGTCTTGTCGCAATACTGTCGGGAACAAGGGACGCGGGATTATCTGGTGCGACCTTGTTCCTGCCTGCAGGCCGCCAGAAATCGCTCCGGCTTGACGATGGTCGGAAACGGACGCATCATCAGATCGCCCTTCTGCCGTACGAGCAGCGTCGGATAACCGGAGATGCGCAACTGATGGGCCAGTTCTCGCGCGCGCGGATCTTCCTCAGCGTTGATTTTGACGCGCGAAAATCCGCTCAGACATTGCTGGATCTCCGGATGCGGCAGGATCTCGCGGTTGAGCTTGCGGCAATAGGGGCACCAGTCGGTGTAGACGTAGACGAGTAACGGTTTCCCGGTCTCGAGGTGCATTTTCGCGGCGATGTCGAACCCATCCGGCCCGTCAAGCCAGACACCGGGGACGCCGTCATGGTTCTCGACGATTGGCTGCGATACGGGAGCGTCTTTCGCCCGGACGGACCAGGGAACTGCGAGTGAGACAAGCAACAACAAAGCGATCGACAAGGCGCGAATATGCATCGGTCAATTCCGTGTCCAGAAGCGTTCTGACGTTTCAGCAGAATAGCATGCCAGACGATCACAAAGAAAGACGGGCGACCGCTTCCGCGACCGCCCGTGCTCGATTCTGGATTGTCGCCCTGTTCAGCCGAGACGCTTGTCCACGTCGGCGACCAGTTCGCGTACGTGCTCGACACTGCGGTCGAAGGCCGCCTTTTCGTCGGGCAGAAGCTCGACCTCGATGACGCGCTCGATACCGTCGCCGCCGATGACAGCGGGAACACCTACGAACAGGCCATCAACGCCATACTCGCCGTTGAGATACGCGGCGCAGGGCAGGATACGCTTCTGATCCTTCAGATAGGCTTCGGCCATATCGAGGGCGCTCTGTGCCGGACTGTAGAACGCGCTGCCGTTACCGAGCAGTTGCACGATCTCGCCGCCGCCCTTGGCGGTCCGCTCGACGATTTCAGCCATTCGCTCGTCGGAAATGAATTGCGACACCGGAATGCCGGAAATATTGGCCAGGCGCGGCAACGGCACCATCGTGTCGCCGTGTCCGCCGAGCACCATCGCGTTGATGTCCTTGACGCTGAAGCCGGTTTCCATCGCCAGAAACGTCCGGAACCGCGTCGAATCCAGCACGCCAGCCATGCCGACGACCTTGTGTGAATCAAAGCCGGTCTTTTTCCACATCGTATAGACCATCGCGTCGAGCGGATTCGTGATCACGATCACGAACGCGTCCGGTGCATGGTCCCGGATCCCTTCGGCCACCTGGGACACGATGGATACATTCTTGTCCAGCAGGTCATCGCGGCTCATCCCCGGCTTGCGTGGTAACCCGGCGGTTACGATCACGACATCAGAGCCTGCGAGCAATCCGTAATCGGAACCACCTTCGAGTCGACAATCCGACCGGGTTAGCGGCGTGGATTCATACAGGTCGAGCGCCTTGCCCTTTGCGGCGCCTTCGGCAATATCGACCAACGCGACATCGCCGAGTTCGCGCCGCGCCGCGATGTGCGCCATGGTGCCACCGATCTGGCCGGCACCGACGAGTCCGATCTTGTAACGTTTCGGCATGCTACGATTCCTTTCGAGACGATAATCGTCGAGTGTGTCTTTGTCAGTCGTCCATGTGTTTGATGACGGCGTCACCAAACTCTGAACACTTCAGCTCGGTCACTTCCTGGCCTTCCTGCCGCATCAGTCGCGCAAAATCATAGGTCACAGTACGCGCCCCGATCGCACCGTTCATACCCTTGATGATCAGGTCTGCGGCTTCGTTCCAGCCAAGATGGCGCAGCATCAGCTCGCCCGACAGCGTCACGGATCCCGGATTGACCTTGTCGAGATTCGCATACTTCGGTGCGGTTCCGTGCGTCGCCTCGAAGATCGCGTGCCCGGACATGTAGTTGATGTTGCCACCCGGTGCGATCCCGATCCCACCGACCTGCGCAGCGAGCGCATCGGACAGGTAGTCGCCATTGAGGTTCAACGTCGCAATGACCTCGAATTCGGCTGGCCGGGTCAGCACCTGCTGGAGCGCGATGTCGGCGATCGCATCCTTGATCAGGATCTTGCC
>RFIY01000124.1 GCA_003695505.1 Candidatus Dadabacteria bacterium
CGGTGTCCCGAAGGTTCTGCTCGGGCAACTCGAGTTCGACCGCATCAGCGGCGCGCAACGGTTCAACCGCCCATTCGACCCGGGAACCCTCATCGACCTGGAGAAACCCGTCGCTTTCGTGCAGCTCGCGAACCTCGCTTGTCACCGGAGAAACGATACGAAGCTCCGCGATCTCAACCAGTGGCTCGTCCACATACTCAACGAGTTTCACGTCTTCGCCGCCCAGAGCTGCCGTCGCCAGTGGTCCCCACGCCGACCATGTATTGAGCATCACCGCGCCAAGTACGGCCCAGAACATGGCATATATCCAGGTATCCCCACGCGCCTCGCGGATCCGCTTGTTCCAGAACGCCTGGATTTTCGGCGCATCGCCGCTGCCGCGCCGCACCAGGTCAAGCGTTGCGAGCGTCTGGTCATCGACGGGCGCCCGAAGCAGTCGCCGGATGCCTGCCTGTATGGCGATCGCTGCCCCGCAGGCGCCCGGTACGAGCGCGAACCATGTCAACGGGTGGGCTGGCGCCGCGGCCGCGCGTACGAGCGCCCAGAATGCGAGCCAGTCCAGCCACGTCAACAGCACGAACACTGGCGCACCATACCAGAGGGCAATGCGTCCAATCGCCCGCGTTCGTGCACGGCGCCAGATTTGTTGCTGCCGATTCACGGATTCAGTGCGATGCGCAGCCCATCCCAGGCTGGCCGGGCCCAGTCCGGCAGAAACTGGTGCGCGGTCTGTATGTCGATCTGGTGGCTCATGTGGGTCAGCCATAGCCGCTCGACACCGAGCCGCTCACCGACAGCGACCGCTTCGTCGACACTCATATGTGTCGGATGAGGAGAAAACCGCAAGCCATCGATCAGAATCGTGCGCACCCCTTCCAGAAGCGGCCAGGTCGCATCCGGAATGGCGCTGACATCGGTCATATATGCAAAATCACCGAAACGATACCCCATGATTGGCTCGCGTCCATGCCAGATCGGCAGCGGCTGCACCGCAATATTGCCCACGGATACGGATCCATCGAGCCGGTGGAGCTGCAACTGCGGCAATGTACTGGGGTAGTCCTTGCGTGGATTGAAAATGTAGGCGAAACGGTCACGCAGGTTGGCTTCGGCATACTCGTCAGCATAGCAGGCGATGGAGCGGCGCTGCAGGAAATTGAACATCCGCAAGTCATCCATGCCATGGACGTGATCGGCGTGTGTATGCGTAAAGAATACGGCATCGACGCGGTCGATGCGCTGGGTCAGTGCCTGCGTCCGAAAATCGGGTCCCGCATCGACCAGAATACCTGCGTCGGCACTGCGTATCCAGATACTTGAACGCAATCGTCGGTTGCGCGGATCGCTGCTTGTACAGACCGCGCATGTACACCCGATCACCGGCACACCTGTCGATGTGCCGCAACCGAGTACGACAACCCGTGCGCGGGCCGGATCAGACGACGTCACGTAGCTCACGAACGAATGTGGCCACCGCGTCGGCAGGCTCGGTCGCCGCACGCGATACAATGGCGCTGCCGACCACCACACCGTCGGCCACGGCGGCCGCGCCGGCGGCACTGTCGCGGTTTCCGATCCCAAAACCAAGTACGATCGGTGTCCCCGCAGCCTCACGGATTGCGCGGTAGGGTTCGTCCCAACCTTCGGGCAGGCCGGACCTGACCCCGGTGACACCCGTCACGCTGACGTAGTACGCGAACGGCGGCCGCGTATCGGCAAGCATTTCGGCAGCCCGCTGCGGGCCGGTCGTTGGCGCGATCAGCGGAATCCACGCGACCCCGTTCGCGTTCAGGTGCTCCCGAAAACGCCAGGATTCTTCCCACGACACGTCCGGGACGATCCAGCCGTCCACACCTGCATCCGCGGAACGGCGCGCGGTCTCGGCCAGTCCGTAATGATGAAACGGATTGGCGTATCCCATCAGCACAATACCGACATCGGGGTGACGCGCCCTCAGTGCGCCGGCAACAGCAAAGACATCATCGAGCGACGTGCCACGATCGAGGGCACGCTCCGATGCGGCCTGAATCGTTGGCCCGTCCGCGACCGGGTCGCTGAATGGCACACCCAGTTCGATGATGTCTACCCCTTGCCGGACCAGTGCGTCCGCGAGTTCCAGACTTTCCTGAATGCCCGGATCGCCGACGGTAAGATAGGCAACAAAGACCTTGCGACCCTCGTCTTCGCGACGAGAAAACGCAGCCTCCAGGCGTCCCGGCGTCTGCCGATTCATGACCGTTCCGCCAACATGCGAGCGACCTGTTGCACATCCTTGTCGCCGCGCCCTGACAGGTTCAGCAGGATTGTCGGCCGTTGCCCTCCCCATTCCCCGCGGAACAACCACGCGACCGCATGCGCGCTCTCGAGTGCGGGAACAATGCCTTCGAGCTCGGACAGCCGGACAAATGCGTCGAGTGCTTCATCGTCCGTGATCGGCACGAAGCGTGCGCGACCGGTTTCGGCCAGATACGCCAGCTCCGGTCCGACGCCAGGGTAATCGAGACCGGCACTGATCGAATGGGCTGGCTGGACCTGCCCTGTCGGTGTGGACAGAATCGTACTTCGGCTGCCGTGCAGGATTCCTGGTTCGCCGTAGCTGATACTGGCGCCGTGTTCACCGGGCCGCGTGCCTCGCCCCCCGGCCTCGATGCCCACAAGCCCGGCATCGGTCTCACGGAATGGATGAAAGATGCCAATCGAATTGGAGCCACCACCGACGCAGGCAACGACGATATCCGGCTTGATGCCGGCCTGCTCGCACTGCAGCCGCGCTTCCACACCAATCACGGACTGGAATGCCCGGACCATCCACGGAAACGGGTGCGGCCCGACCGCGCTGCCGATGATGTAGTGCGTATCACGAACCCGCGTCACCCATTCGCGCAACGCTTCGTTCGTCGCGTCCTTCAGTGTCTGCGTTCCACTCGTGACCTCGACGACATCGGCGCCCAGCAGCTTCATCCGGAACACATTCAGCGCCTGCCGTTCAATATCTTCCGCGCCCATGAATACGGTGCAATCGAGCCCGAGACGCGCCGCAGCAGTCGCCGTTGCGACGCCGTGCTGTCCGGCGCCTGTCTCGGCGATCACGCGCCGCTTGCCCATGCGCAGACACAGCAGCCCCTGCCCAAGCGTGTTGTTGATCTTGTGCGCACCGGTATGATTCAGATCCTCACGTTTCAGCCAGACGTCAGCACCAACGGCGTCGCTGAGCCGCGCCGCATACGTCAGTGCCGTCGGGCGACCAACGTAGTTACGCAGCAGGTCGAACCATTCCTGCAGAAATGCGTCATCGTTGATCGCCTCCAGGAAAGCGCCTTCCAGCTCAAGGACGGCCGGCATGAGCGTCTCTGGCACAAAGCGGCCACCAAAATCACCGAAAGCGCCGCGCTCGTCAGGAGGGGAAGCGCAGGCTGTTGCACGGAACGCCGCAGCGTCTGGAAAAGCAGTCATGACGTTGTACTCGAATCTGAAACGATGTCGCGAACGGTCTGTATCAGTGTACGGATTTTTACAGGGTCTTTCAGCCCCGGACGCGCCTCGACGCCGGATGCGACATCGATGCCCCATGGCTGCACAATCTTCAACAGATCCGCCACGTTGTCGGGGCGAATACCGCCAGCGACCATGACCTGGCCAACCGCTTCCTGGCCGGCAAGCAGCGTCCAGTCGAATCGTTTTCCGCTTCCTCCCAGCTCGGGTACAGCCGTCTCGACCAGCACCCGATGCGCGTCACTGTCGAATGCAGGCAGTGTGCCGGACACGGATCGGGGCTCCAGCCAACGTGACACGACCGGCTTTGCCCCATGCGCAAGTCTGTAGGGTTGCACCCAGTCGAACAGCGGATCGGCGTCGACACGCCGCAAGGTCTCGGCGTCGGGTGCGACAAGCAGTGCAACGGTTTCCAGACCGGCTTCCTGCGCCGCAGTCGCAAGCTGGCGCGCTGTACCGAGTTCGATGTGCCGGGGGCTTTGTGGCCACATATTGAAGCCGACCAGATCGGCACCCGCCTGGGCGCAGGCGTCCACGTCTTCGATCCGGGTCAATCCACAAATCTTGATGATCATCGTTCTTCTGAGCTGATCCGCGTTACCCTGGACAGGGCCCAGCGACGATCAGCGCTCCTCGTCCGAGAATCGCTCGTTTAGAATCAGTTGGCGGCCGCACATTTCGATCAACCCGGATCGCGCAAGGTCGCCGAGAATCCGACTGACCGTCTCGCGAGACGTCCCGGCCATGCCCGCGATTTCCTGATGGGTCGGGCGGTTGTCGATCACGATCCGATCGCCCTGCTCGACGCCTTCCTTTTCGGCCAACTCCCGCAGCACGCGCGCAACCCGCCCATAGACATCCATCAACGCGAGGCTGCCGATCTTGCTGTCAGCGCGCCTCAGACGTCGGCTGAGCTCTTCGAGGACCGCCAGTGCAAGATCCGGCTGTTCGCGCAAATAGTTCATGAATGCGTCGCGCCTCAGTCGCAACAGCCGACTGGTGTCCAGTGTCACGACCGATGCGCTGCGCGGCCCGCCATCGAGCAGTGCCATTTCGCCGAAAAACTCGCCGTCGGACATTGTCGTCAGGATAATCTCTTTCCCATCATCGCCATACAGAACGATCTTGACGCGCCCCTCCAGAATGACATAAAGAGATTTCCCGGCCTCTTCCTGCTGAAGCACGACGGTGTCGCGTTCGAAATGCAGTTCATCGGACAGGCTTGCGAGTCTTTGCAACTGCGCTTCGTCCCAGTTCCGGAACAGACTGACTTTCGACAGGAGTTCGAGCTTTTCGTTCATCGGGGTTGTGATCTTCTTCGGGGTTTTGCGACGGACGCCTGTTGCGGTCCGCGACGCCGCCGACCTGCACAGAACGATTCAATTCAAATTACCATATGGGTATTGGCCCCAAAACACAAGCGGGGGCCGCCCCAAAGGACGGCCCCCGCAAGCACGGTCTGACAGAAGCGAGTTCAGATATCGTAGTAGAGCTCGAACTCGACCGGGTGTGGCAACAGACGCGCGCGATCGATTTCGTTCTCGCGCTTCCATGCCACCCAGCCTTCGATGACGTCCGGCGTAAAGACATCACCCTTGAGCAGGAACTCATGATCCGCTTCCAGGGCATCCAGGGCTTCTTCGAGGCTGCCGGGCATTTGCGGGATATCCTTGAGTTCCTCGGGGCTGAGCGCGTACAGGTCCTTGTCCATCGGCTCACCTGGATCGATCTTGTTTTCGATCCCGTCAAGACCAGCCATCAGCAGCGCAGCGAAGGCCAGGTAGCCGTTGCATGTCGGATCCGGGAAGCGAGTTTCGATCCGCTTTGCCTTCGGGCTCGGCGAGTACATCGGAATGCGGATCGACGCCGAACGGTTCCGGCTGCTGTGGGCGATGCTGACCGGCGCCTCGAAGCCGGGCACCAGGCGCTTGTAGCTGTTGATCGTCGGGTTGGTGATCGCCGCAAGCGCGCGGGCATGTTTCTTGATGCCACCGATGTAGTGCAGCGCCAATTCGCTCATACCGGCATAGCCGTCACCAGCAAACAATGGCTCGCCGCCCTTCCAGAGGCTCTGGTGGACGTGCATCCCGCTGCCGTTGTCACCAGCCAGAGGCTTCGGCATGAACGTGACGGTCTTGCCATTGCGCTTGGCGACGTTCTTGATGATGTATTTGAACCACAGATACTGGTCGGCCATGCGCAGGGCTTCCTGAAAACGCATGTCGATTTCGCACTGACCCGACGAGGCCACTTCGTGGTGCACGGCTTCGACGATGATGCCGACACGCTGCATTTCGAGCGCCATTTCGTTACGCAGATCCGTCAGCGTATCCAGCGGCGAGACCGGGAAGTATCCGCTCTTCGGTTTGATCTTGTGGCCAAGGTTCGGCATTTCATCGGCGCCGTTGTTCCACCAGGCTTCCTCGGAATCGATCATCGCGAACGTCGCCTGAGGCTCGACGTTGAAGCGGATGTCGTCAAAAATGAAGAATTCCGGCTCTGGGCCAAAAAAGGCGGTATCCGCAATACCGGTTCCCTGCATGTAGTTCAGCGCCTTGCGCAGAATCAGGCGGGGGTCACGGGAGTACGGCTCGCGCGTAATCGGATCGAAGACATCGCAGATCAGACTCAGCGTTGGCGCTTCGATGAACGGATCGATCGCCGCTGTTTCCGGGTCGGCGATCAGAATCATGTCCGACGCATTGATGGTCTGCCAGCCGCGAATCGAACTGCCGTCAAAACCGAGTCCTTCCTCGAAGATATCTTCAGAAAGCTCGGAAATCGGCATGCCGAAATGCTGCCATTGCCCAAACAGGTCACAAAACTTGTAGTCCACGAACTCGCAGCCATTGGCCTGCGCAAATTCGATGACGTCCTTCGGTGTCTTGGTCACGGTCCCTCCTTGTCAGGACTGCGGGTGATGAGATCCCAGGTTTACAATTCCAGATCGTTGATTCAGACGGCTTCCGGGCCGCGCTCACCGGTGCGAATGCGGACGACTTCATCCAGCGGCGCGACAAAGATCTTTCCATCGCCAATTTTGCCGGTTCGGGCTGCGTTCATGATCGCTTCGACGACGCCCTCGACGCGGGCCTCATCAACAACGATCTCGAGCTTGACCTTGGGGATGAAGTCGACGACGTACTCCGCGCCCCGGTACAGTTCCGTATGACCTTTCTGACGGCCATACCCCTTGACTTCCGACACGGTTACACCACCGATCCCGATCTCGCTGAGCGCTTCCTTCACATCGTCGAGCTTGAACGGCTTGATGATCGCCTCAACTTTTTTCATGACAGTTCCATTTCTGTTTGCGGCGAACGATGTAACAGCCGCCCCGTCCGGAGCCGTTCGCC
>RFIY01000125.1 GCA_003695505.1 Candidatus Dadabacteria bacterium
TACATCACGCACGACCCGGATCTGGCCGCGCGCGGGCGCCGCCGCGTCGTCCTGCACGACGGCAGAATCATCCCGGACGAAGGGTCGCCAGCGCAACGGTAGAATAAAGACCGGACCTGACGACCGACCGGAGCGCGTGTTGACCTCTCGAACCGCCCAGATCCGGGACGCCTGGCGGCGCTACGTGCTGCTCGACGACGGTTACGACGACCGTGCGTTCCGCGCTGAAGCAGGTAAAACGACGCTTACGGCCACGTTGACGATCATCATCGGCGTTATGGCCGCAGCGATCCTGTGGTGGCCAACCGACTGGCTGCTTTACGGCAATGACCCAGAAATCATCCAGGCCTTCATCGTTTTTCGCCTTGCGCTCCTGATTGGTGGCTGCGTGTTCCTGGCGATTGCGAAGTTCACCCCGCTGGCCCGCCAGCATCCAGTCGCCTTTGCGGGGGCCGTCTGCGTCTACGGCCCGTTGGCCGTCGCGATACCCATGTCGACGATCGGCGGACCGGATTCTTACTGGTTTCATTCGATCCACGCCTTTCCGATTGCTACGCTGATCGTGCAGACCTCCATTGGACCGCGCTTGCTGATCCTGCTGCTGGCAGGACTGGCAGGGCCCGTCCTCTGGACGCTCGGCGATCCGGCCTATCTGCATTCGGAAGGACTGGGCACCCTCGCGGGACTGTATCTGTTCGGCAGTGTCGCCGCGCTCGTCATCGGGCATCTGATCTACTGGCTGTCACGATCCCGCTTTCAGCAGACGGAGGCTCTCGCCGCAGCGCTGGCCGTCGATCGCGGGCGGCTGCGCGAAATGCTTGCCTTTCAGGATCGGGTGCTGGCTGCCGAGCGGGCGCGGCTGTCGCATGATCTGCACGACGTGATTGGGCAGTCGTTGACGGTCCTTCGCCTGCAACTCGACGGCATCCGTCTGCAGAACGGTCGCGAAGAAACCGGTCTGTGGCCGCGTATCAACGCCCAGCTCGATCAGATATTCCGGGAACTCCGCTCGGTCATTTCGGCGCAGCGTCAGCAGTTCGAGCACCCCGACGTACTGGTCGACAGCATCCAGCAGCTCGGCCGTGGCATCGCTCGCGAGGCGGGGCTTTCGATCCGGATTCAGCTCAAGGACTGCCCGCTGGTCTATGACCGCGCGATCGCCGCGTTCGAGATTTGCCGTGAAGCGCTGACCAACTGTGTCCGCCACGCCCAGGCCCGCAGTGTCCGGATCGAGGGACGTCCGTCGGGCCGTGGCTATCTGCTGACGATCCGGGACGACGGTGTCGGCCTGCCGGCAGATGTGCGTCCAGGCACCGGCACGGAATCGATGCGCGAACGGGCCGCCTCCGCCGGAGCGGCGTGGAGTATCGAGAACAATGCCGGACAGCCTGGCGCCTGTGTCCGCGTCTGGTTTCCGCACGATCAGGCATCAGGGGTGCAGCATGACTGAGATCCGCCTGTTCCTTGCCGATGACCACGCCATGGTGCGTCAGGCGATCGCGGACCTTCTGATGCGAGATCCGCGCTTTGCCGTGATCGGGCAGGCCGCGGACGGCGACGCACTGCTGCAAGCGGCGCGGTATCACGACTGGGACATCACCTTGCTCGACCTCGCGATGCCTGGCCCGCCATCCGAACGGATCATTACGTCGCTGCTGGAGCTACAACCGGCTCAGCGCGTGGTTGCGTTAACGATGGTCGATGACGTCGCGGTCGCCGTGCGTCTGGCTCGCGCGGGTCTGGCTGGTTTTTTGAACAAGGGTGCGCCGTTCGAGGAACTCCTCAACGCGCTGCTCCGCATCCGCGACGGCGAGCGCGTTCTGCCTGCTGCTGTCGGACGCGCCCTGCGCCATCCGGATCCGACGGTCAACGAAGATCCCGGCCTGACCGACCAGGAGTGGCGCGTGCTTCGCCTGCTCTGCAGCGATCACGCGCCCGCTGACATCGCGCGGACCCTGAACGTCTCACGCAGCACGGTCAGCACTCATCTGCGCAACATCCGCGACAAGCTCGGCGTCGACACCAACGCGGCGATCGCCGCCTGGGCGGAACGAAACGGACTGTCATGACAGACCTGGTTCGTCAGCGATTCACGGACAGGCGTCGTTGGGACCGCACTTGATGATGAAGTGGACGTAGACGTTTCGCGGCCGGGTTTCGTTACCACCATACGCTGTTGTCGTTTTCCACCTCGTCCCCTGCAAGTCGGTACCCGTATCCCAACCATCGCTCGAATCTCCGTTGCCGCCGTTGGCGTCTCGCCAGGACCAGGAATGCGTATGACTTCGAAGCTCATCGCCCTGTCTGGAGCCGACCTTCTCCGCGCCATATCCGCCAACCCTCGTCGCCTCGTCCGGGTCCCGCCCGACACCGTAGCTCAATCCCAACGTCGTTACGTCAACTTTACCCGAACCGCTCGGGTCGTTGATCCAGTACACCTGATCCGCGCCGCGCAAAAACTGCCCGCGCATATCGGGGAGCGCGAACCTCGTCGTACCCAGCCCGCTGCACGGTTGCGCACTCGCCTGGTCCCAAGCTCCAGTCGAACCAATCGTCGCGTACAAATCCGGATTTCTACTGATCTCCATGCAGGCGCCATTAGCGGGTAGCCAGCCGTCCGGGATCGCATGCGAATCTCCCGGCCAGATCATCATCGTGCCGGTCGGTACGCCGTGCTGTGTGCTGGTCGCGGTCACCGCCCAGTCGGCCTGATCCGCATAGCGCGCCCGCTCCGTCCGCACCGCAAAGGGACTGGCGTGGATGCGCTGCCGGCTGCCCAGCACCACGGGCGCGCTGCCACCACTGTCGTCGACCGCGATCTGCAGATACAGCGTCGGGGTCTGAAAGACGCTGTCGGGCAATGCAACCTTGCTCCCCAGAACGACCGAAAAACGGCCATTCGTCACCGTGACCGGATCGAAGCTGTCACTCCACAGCGCCGAACCACCGGTGGCGACGTTGTAGAGTTCAAAATCCATCCGCACCGGCA
>RFIY01000126.1 GCA_003695505.1 Candidatus Dadabacteria bacterium
AGTAGCGTTTGTAGTTATAGTTCCGTGGCGAGGCGCTGCAGTTCCAGGCGAGAGACCAGCTCCCGCTGGCTCCGCTGCTGCTTGTCTGCAATGCTGCCTTGTACACCACCACCCTCCCCGGTCTGGGCTGCGCTGCGTTTATTCTAGCGGCTCGGAGAGTTCGGCAGGATTGGAGCGTCGTCGCCGAATCTGTGATGTTTCAAACCGATGATTCTGCAACGGATACAAGCGGTGGCGAGATCATCTCAATAACGTTCGCCTTCATCATCGTTGCCGGTGCCACATTCCTGAAACCAGGTCCAACTGGCTTGCCCCCAATACAGTGCCTGGCCTGGTGGCGCTGGTGGCCTGTCAATACGTTCGCCATTGGAGGGCAACTGATGCATCGGGTGGGTTCGCCTGTGTACTTCTTCAAGTCTCTTCGTACTCACCCGGATGTACCTCTGCGTAGTCGAAATATGCGCGTGTCCCAACAAAACCTGCAAGTCTCGCAAGTCCGCTCCGTTGTCATGCATAGCCGTGGCCATCGAGTGCCTCAACGCGTGGCAGGCACCGGGTCTACCTGGAAGCGCCTTGCGAATGTACGCTCCGACCATACCCGAGAGGCGGCTGGCACTGAGCGGACCGCCAAGATGTGACAAGAAAAGTATTCCGTCATCAGGCTTGTCACTGAGGAACAGATGCCGAATTCCGAGGTACTTTCTCAACCAGAATCGCGCCCTGTCTCCTATCGGCAAATACTGCGAGTGTTTGGTTTTCGGGCGAAATAGATGGATCTTGCGCGTCGCCGTATCAAGATCGGTTAACTTGATTCTGCGCAACGCACCTCTCCTCATCCCGACGCCATAAAACAGCTCAAGAATGGCGCGATCCCGAATCCCATATTTGGTCGTCACATCAGGTTCGGAAAGAATACTCTCAATCTCCAGTGGAGAATACACCGCAACGGGTGCGCGATCAATCGGGCGTGGCAGCTCCAGGGCTTCGGCTGGATTGCGCTCAAGCAGCCCTCTCGTTGTCGCCCAGTTCAAAAACGACTTCACTGCAATCAACCTCGCCACAATGGAGTATGAGCTTAGCGGCGCACATGTAGGCTTGCGGTACTGCGTCCAGTACTTCAGATATTCTTCGAGCCCTCGTGGTGATATTTGCCTTGCCGTTTCTATCTTTCGTGACGAGCACCAGTTCAGGAAGTACCCGAGATACAGACGCCTGTCTCTGAGTGTAGACGGTGCCAAGCGATCATTAGTAGCGGCCCATTCGAGGTACTCGCCGATTGCTGATTCGATGTCTGTGTTTCGATTACTGGGCATCGCAACCTTTCAGTGCAATCTGAAGTCCCATTCTCAATGTCGCGGTTGCCTGCGCGGCAGACGCTCATGATGATAGCGTGCCAAGTGCAAACTTACGACTGCACAGTGCGCCCTGCTTAAGTTCAGCCACTGGTGTTCCAAGGATAGAAGATCCGTCTGAATAAGCTATCCGTCGAGGCGCGCATCATTCAACTCGAAGAATGGCAGATAGCGCGATCTGACATCGACTTGCGCAGCCGTCTAGCCGCCGTTCATGCCGCGATCGCGGTGATCGACAATCCGTTTCTCCTCCGTCGGTGATACCGTTCTTACAACCACTTCGCCTGTGCACATGCAATATCGATATTTACCCGCGCCTCTCGCTTCTGGCCTCAGGAAAGAACACTGGATCCCGCCCTTCTCCGCAGGCATGCTGGTCCCTGCCCGGTCGAGGCTGCCCGGAGACTGCATCTCGATTTTAAGCTCGCGCAGGAACGAGGTGTACCGCGCTTCCCTTTCACGCCTTTTTGTCTTGCTGAGAAAAACGAATTCAGCCTGACTCCGGCACTTCCTTCCCATCGCGGACGATGGTTGTTTTGGTTGTACCGTCGGGGAGGAAATGGGTAATCGTGTAGTTGTCGTCGTCGATCACGGAGACGGTCATGGATCGGCGGCAATGGAATGAATACCGGTATGTATAATTCTGGCCGTTGATGCGGACGACGAAACGTTTGCCGGATGTGATGCGGTCATGCAGAAGGCGCCGCGAGCCTTTGCCGGCGAGTAGTGGCGGCGCCACGATGAGCGCCTGCATCGGAGTAAGGGGCCATGTCCAGGGAAGTTCGAGCAGCGGGAGTGTGCTGGGTTTGTAGGGGACGGGAAAAGTCTCCGCGAGCTCGGGATTCGTCTGTAGGGCCTTGCGCGGTGCGATCCAGTGGTCGAGGCGTGGCAGCCAGCTAACAAATTCGTCGGTGCGCAGACCGTTGTCTGGATCCGCGAGGTCTGCGCCCTGAAAATATTCTTCGTTCGGGAGAACGAGATTCAGGATAGGATCCTGGCCGCCGAGCGTGATGTCGACCGTGGGCCAGAGCTGGAAGATGTCGCGGGCCTCGTCCCGGGCAGCAACGCATCCTCCGACGAGCGCGTGGTACGGAGCGAGGAGCATGCGCTTCTTGTAGATCAGGCGAGCGCCATTATCAGTGCCATCGAAGTAAGGTTCGGAAGGCCCAAACATATTGAGAATGTGTCGCTTGGGCATGTGGCACCTCCCCTTCCCGCCTCGAGTCTGAAACCGAAATCTCTTCCCGCCAGCCGGCTAACGGGAACGCTCCTGAACCTTTGTCCGGTACGCAACATTGAGTACGGTTTCTGGTATCGGTGGTTGCAGCTCGTCGCGCAGTCGTTTCCACCATTTGCGGCACTCGCGTTCCGTATTGGCGTTGGCCGCGCGGTCGGCGATGGCGCAGTGGTGGTCGTTGTGTAACGGGAGCACGTCGATGTAGTCGACGAGCGAACCGTCGCGGCGATTGTGAAACGCGGTAGCGCGGAGCGCGAGATCCATGCCGGGTAGTATGCCGAGTTCGCGACGCCGCTCGCGCTGCCGGTCCGATTCGAGGTGGAAATAGTAGTTTCCGTCTCGTTCAAGGATGAGCGCGGTGCGGCTCGTCGTCTCGTCGTAAGTAATGTCGGCGAGGCGGTATAGTTGTGTCTTGCCGCGTGGGATGCGAACCTGGCCGGATACCGGCAGGCGCGAACGTTCCGACATTGCGTGAAGCTGGTGTAATTTGCGGAGCTGCGCCGGCAAGTCGTCGACGAGCTTCCAGGTGTCGCTCGTCAGGCGTTCTGCGAGACCATGTTGCTGGAGCCAACGCAGGCGTGAGATGCGGTGCGCGTGGCGGGTGACGGATGTCGGGTTACTTTGCGGTGGCTTGAGCTTGACGACGTTGTTGTCGTCTGCCGCGTTGAGCAGGGAGCGGTCGGTCAGTGTCGGGCGTGGTTGATGCAGATTGCGGGCTTCACGACGCAGACGTTGGTAGGGACGTTCTGGTCCGAGTTGTTTGGTAATCAGGTGTCTGCTGTATTGGCGCAGGTCGTTGCTGATGATCTCTTTGGGGATGCGGAAAGATTGCCGGTCGGTCTGGTTGTAGATGTACAGATGCGCATGCGGCTGTCCAGTGTTCGTGTGGATGGCGGCGCCCCACTCCACCTTGTGACCGAGGCGCGTTTCGAGGTACGCGACAATAGCGCGGGTGTGCTCGACAAGATCAATCTGGTCGCCATCCGCGGGGGAAATGATGAACCGAAACATCACCGGCTGGTGCTTGCGGCGCTTGATGTGCTTCTGCTCGGCGTGCTTCTGCCAGGCGCCGAGTGTTTGTGGGAGAGAGATTTCGCCTTCGGCATTGAAACCGGCGTAGAGGGGGTTACCTCCGGTTGCGGCTTCACGCTCGGCGTAGCGTCCATGCGCGGCCCAGAGGCCGGCACTTGTTGGACGGCCATACTTGGCGATGATGACAGACTGCCTCAGTGTTGCGCGTGGGACGCGGCTTGAGCGGAGCTGCATGCGTTGTCCGTTGTTACGCAGTTTCCGTAGCAGGTGCTTGTAGTAGGAGCGGGCGTAAGTTTTTTGATTACGTGCAACCTGCATCAGATCGTCTGGTGGTGGCGCTTGGTCTGGTTCGCCTTACTATCCCAGGGAGACCAGAGATCGGGCGCAAAAAATCTTGGCATTGGAGACCCTCTTGGGTATTTATGATAGGTTTCCAAAATGGGACGCGCAACCCGCTTAGTGGGCCGTTGTGGGCCGTTATAAGCCGTTGGGATGATTGCTATTTGCGAACAATACGGGTGTAATAAGGCGAATTTCTTTATCTTGCACTAAGAATCATTCGGTGAATCTCCCTCTCAAGCGTCCGGCGCATTCGCACTCGCGCGCCATTCTTGCCGTCTACCCGTACCGGCCGCGCGCGTGGCGAAAATACATGCCAAATGGAGACACCCAGAGGATGTACAGAGCGTTGCTGTCCCCGCGCAAGCGCGACGATCCCGGGCGTCCGGTTTATTGAAGAATGAGCAGTCTTGTGGAACAGGACCTCGCTTTTACCAACTCGTCTGTCGAGTAGCTCGCGAGCTCCCGCCAATTCTCAATACGCCGCCAGTGGGACACGATCCGGGTTCAGCAACCTCGTGCAGCGCAAATCAACGGCGTAGAGATTCCAGAGCATCCAGCATTCCGCCCTTGTGCAGCGGATCGAACACGGTCCGCACCGCCTGGTTACTTGTCCTGCGTCATCATCCGCTGCAAACGCTCCACAAGGATCTCGTCGATAACCAGGCCAAAGAAAATGGATCTCGTTCCATCGCGACGGAAACCATCGAGGTACAACCCGCCCTTCTGCTGGATACGTTGTTCAGCCTCGGCCTCAAGTTCGATCAGTTCATCGTCGGATAAGGTTGCCCTGTACGCGTCGATGGCTTTCTGACGCTCCGCCGAGACGAGCGCCTTCTTCGCCTCGGTCAGCAGTTGTTGCGCTTCCTGCGACGTCCGGAGTTTGAGGCTGCTTTCTGCGAAGGCGATCGCGTCCTCGTACTCGCGACGCTCGAATGCCCGCCTCGCCTGTTTGACAAGCTGCGCGTGCATTTGTTCGGCCCGACGCTCGGCACGCGATTTGAATCCTCGCGGGGGTTGCCAGTTTTCTTTCAGAGCCCCCTTCCACCATCCGCCGGATTGGGGTTCTTTACCGTTTTCGCGCAGGTAGTCATAGTGCTCAATCTGAAACTCGATCAGTGCCGGGGGATAGTCCCTTACGAGCGTCTCTGCAAGGTCCGGGCTTGCCTGGCGCTGGACCAGCGCCTGGACCAGCTCCGCGCGTTTTTCGGGCGTCGTGATGGACACCAGCCCTTCAGAGAGATCCTCCTCGCCAGAGCCAAGCGCCAGTGGCAACTGGAAGGCCTCCTTGCGGCGCGCGATGAACCGCAAGGCAACCACCTTCCGCCCTTCCCGCTTGTACTCTACCTCTGCCTCAATGTCGGACACGGCGTTGACTTCGGCGATCGCTGCCTTGATGACGTAGCGATTCAGATCCCGGAACTGCGCATACTCACCATCGTCGAGTCCCATCAATTCACGAAACTGATCTATGAGCATAAAGTCCGAGTAGACCGTTTTGTCTGCTCGCCGGACACAGAGTTCGCTGACCAGGAATTCCCACAGCGTGATCGCGTGCTTGCTGCCGAAACCGCGTTGCACCTGGAGGTTGAGCCTCGCGAAGATATTCGGGTTGTACAGCAACTCGCGCAAATGGGGACTGTAGGTGTATTCGCAGATGCCGTCTTTGAAGCGCGCGCTCGCAAGGATCGAGGTCACGGTCCATTCGTTTTTCCGGTCCCTGCCAAAGATGTTCCACTCGATCAGCGTACCGGTCAGCGCGCGAATAGCATCCTTGATGGTCTCGTAGTTGTTTGTCGAGATCCCAAGCGCATCGCACAGATCAGCAATACGGATCTGATGCTTCTCTTCGGTCAGCAAGTCTTCGAACGCGTTGTGCAGGAGCACATTGGAACATTTGCGCTGTAACAGCGTAAGACGGTTCGCGATATGGACTGCGCCGGTATGTTTCTTGAGAATTTCATCGGCGGACCGGCCACCGACGGCAATTTGTTCCACCATCGAAAACGCCCTAACGGGGAAATGCCACCATATGTAAATTACCACAATTGCGGCGAAGGCGGGGGCCGAAAGTGGAAGGCGTTTCCACCTCGGACGGGCACGTTCGTGTTCGCAGGAATAGTGGAAGGATCTGGGAAGCATGGTGGAAACCTGCCACAGCAATCGTGGAAAGATTTGGGATGCACGCGACGGCGAAGGGGTCCCTGTAAGGATCCAGGTGCTGCAACAGGCCGCATACGAAAAATAGAAGCCTTTTCGGATATACAAGGGCTCTGTGATGGCGCTATGGTGGAAGGATTTGTGATGGCCACCGAAACGCCACCTCCCCTATCCCAAATTGCTCCACATTAGAACGAAGATCCCCGATCCTTCCACCGAGGATCCCAGAAACCTCCACCCCGGGATCCCATAACTTTCCACATTGCTTCCCGCATCCTTCCACCATAACCAGCTGAGAACCTGCATGAATTCGAGGTTTCGCTGTACGCTTAAAGTGTTAATGTTGTTAAGAAGGAAAAGTGTTGTTTTTAATTAAAGGAAAACACACGAAAGGGATCGACTACTCATTCAGAAGCTTCTTAAGCTCCCGCTCAATCGCCGGGCGCAGTGCGTCCAGGCAAATTTGTTGCATACTCCGTGGCGAGTAGTCGGAGAGAAACTTTAGCTTCAGATAGAGCGGCTCCGGGAGACGAAGATTGAATACCTTGAGGAGGTCATCGCGGACGGCAGGGTCTTCCCAAGGAAACTCGGGGACTTTGGGCCGGACGGCCGGTGTAGGATTCCGATTCTTGCCACCCGATCTGGCCGGGGTTGAAGGCGGTTCTTGAACGTCCCGCACAGTAGCTGACTCGGAGGCTGGTTTTTGTTGCGCGTCAAGGACGCTGGGTCCGCCATCTTCTCCGGCGCTGATGAATTTGAGCAATGTTTCCGGGTCAGGCGACTTTCGAAAACCACGCTTCGATGTCTTGCTATTGGCCATTGGAACCCTTCCCGCGGTCGTTGAACAATTCCTCGTAGAGAAAGAGTAGCTCCGTTGCAGCCCGGACGTCCCGGGTTTCAGCCTCCGTTACAGATGTGCCGTAGGTGTGTGTGCGCTTGAATGCGACACGTTCGCGGATGCCGGTCGCGCAAATATAAAACTCTGAATAATCGGCACAGAAGGCCTTCGCATCCTGAAAATCGGTCGATACCCAGTTGGTCGGTACACGGGTGAACACAAGTCGCGAATCAAGTTCCGGATTGACAGTGGCGACCTCGTTGACGATCGACTGAACGCGCTCAAGTGTGTCGAGGTCGGCCTGAGCGGGCTGCACCGGAGATACAAACATGTCGGCAACGACCATTGCGGAGCGCAGTTCGACACCGTCGGTACCGCGTGTGTCGACGATCAGATCATCGTAGCGTTCTGCATGGTGCTGGAGTTCTTTCCAGAGGTCCTTCCCAAAGATCTGAACGCAGGGAATGTGCGGTGCGACTTCTCGAGCGGTGCGAACCGCGGCAAACTTGGAAGCGGTGGCCTGCTTGTCGGTATCGACGACCAGGACATCACGGCCATCGCGAGCGCGCTCGATGGCAAGGTTCATTACCAGGGTAGACTTCCCCGTGCCGCCTTTCTGCCCCCCGAACAGAATGATCATCACACACCTCGAGACATTGCTGCTGGATTGAGGAAACAGAAAGGATTATATCACATGAACGATAACATATGTGACAACAGATGCCATATTCAACATACGCACGGTGGGGTATGGTATGAGTCATACCATATGATTTACTGTCACCCATTCCTCCGATGCTGAAGGGCGGCGCATTCTTACCCAGGTGCGACAACACAACGTGATCCGGTCATGTACCGACTATACTTAAACTGCAACCCGATGAATAGGGGAGGGTGCGGTGAGATCATTCTGGAAATATTGGGGCAAGGCGACGTCTCCGGAGTCCGGCGAAGCCAGGTTTCATTTCCTCGTGTACCATAGCCTCGACGTGGCGGCTTGCGCCGAGGCGCTGCTGGCCCAATCCGCGCGGTGGCGGGCGACCTTCTCGTCGTTGACCGGGCTGACGGAATCATTCGCGGTCAGGGTCGCGCCGTGGTTCATCTGTCTCCACGATCTCGGAAAGTTTGCCGCAGGCTTCCAGAATCAGCGCCCCGATCTGCGCCAGGAACTTCAGGGGGGATGCAGCGCTCACACGTACGCGCAGCGCCACGACACCCTTGGATACCGGATCTGGCAGGAGCATTTGCGTGACATTTACTTCCCGCAGTCGCGTTTGAGTCGCGTCAGCCCTGTTCCGGTCGTGGACGCCTGGATGCGGGCGGTCACGGGTCACCACGGCATCCCACCGGACGACACGCGGACCGGTCTGCTGGCCGACAGCGTTGACATCGACCATGATCTGACCGCGGCGAAGGCGTTCGTCGACGCAAGTCTTGGCCTGTTCGGGTTCCGTGACTTTCCGGAGTTGTCACCAGAAACGCCGCGAGAAGCCACCTGGTGGCTGGCGGGACTCACGGTGCTGGCGGACTGGCTGGGGTCAAACACTCGCTATTTCCCGTACAGCGAAGCGCCGGAGCCATTGCCCGAATATTGGGCGCGTGCGCAACAACGTGCAGCACACGCGGTGGCGGACACGCGACTGGGTCCGTTCCCACCGGCATCGCGGTTTCGGCTTGCCGACTGCTTCCCGTCCCCGCCACACGAGCTCAGGCCGACGGATCTGCAAACATGGGCGACGGAAGTACCCGTCACTTCGGAACCTCAGCTCTTCATCCTCGAGGACGTGACCGGCTCCGGAAAAACCGAGGCGGCGCTGCTGCTCGCGGAGCGCGTCCTGCAGACTTCGGGCGAGGGCGGACTCTATTTGGCGCTGCCAACGATGGCGACAGCGAACGGGATGTATGATCGTATCGCGCCGGTCGCAGATCGTTTCTTCGCAGCGGATACCAGACCTTCACTCGTCCTGGCCCACAGTCAGGCCCGATATGTCCCCGGAGTTCAGGAGCAGGTCATGCCGGAGCCGGCTACCGCGACCGGGAGCGCCTATGCGGATGCTACGGAATCTGCGGAAAATCGTTGCAGCGCATGGCTTTCGGACAGCCGCAAAAAAGCACTGCTGGCGCAAATCGGTGTGGGCACGATCGACCAGGCGTTGCTGGCGATTCTCCCGAGCCGGCATCAGTGTCTGCGTCTATGGGGCCTGATGGACAAGGTGCTGATCGTTGACGAAGTTCACGCTTGCGACGCGTATATGAACCGGCTCCTGCAGACGCTGCTCGAATGGCATGCTTTCGCTGGCGGGACCGCAATTCTGCTTTCCGCGACATTGCCCGACAACCAGCGATCATCGCTGATCGAATCGTTTGCGACCGGGGCTGGTTACACACTTGACGAGGACGACGGCGAAAACCAGTCCTACCCCCTTGCGACCATGATTGGCGAGCGCGGCGTCCAGCGGTATCCCGTGCAGACGCGCCCCGAACTGGCGCGCGAGGTTCGCGTCTCATTCACAGACGACGAAACCGCCGTCGAAGCGGCGTTGCAACGAGTTGTTGCGGCAGGCCAGTGCGCCTGTTGGGTGCGCAATAGCGTCCAGGACGCACGAGCGACCTTCGAGGAGCTGCGCACCCGCTATCCGTCATGGGACATTCAGCTCTTCCACGCGCGCTTCACGATCACCGATCGGCTCGCCATCGAGCAGGATGTGCTGAAACGCTACGGCAAAGCTTCGACATCCGTTGACCGGGCGGGCCGAATCCTGATCGCGACCCAGGTGGTCGAACAGTCCTTGGATCTCGATTTCGATCTCCTGGTCTCCGATCTCGCCCCGATCGATCTGCTGATCCAGCGAGCGGGACGCCTCCATCGTCATCGTCGTCTTGTAAACGGCGATCCAACGGATGGCGAGGACGGGCGTGGCGTGCCGCAGATCCTCGTCTTGGCGCCGCCGTGGACCCCGGAACCGGACGAAAACTGGCTGTCCGCGCGGCTGCCGGGCACGGCGGCGGTCTACGAAAAAGAAGATGCCCACCTCTGGAAAGCGATGCAGTTGCTGCGAGAGGGCGGCGGCTATCGGATGCCGGAAGACGCGCGTTCGCTGATCGAAGGTGTGTATGCAGCGGATCCGTTCACCGATTTTCCGTCGGGGTTGCAGGACAGGGCGATCGAAGCCGATGCACTGTACCGCTGTCAGGGCAGCATCGCGCAGTATCGCACATTGACGCGCGAATCGGGGTTTCAGAAAGACGGATCCTGGTTGAACGAGGAACACGCGCCGACACGCCTTGGGGAGCCGACGACGACCCTGTGGCTTGCAAAACGGACCGAACGAGGTATCGTGCCGTTTGCGGCTGCAGGTGGGGAGGAGACGGCAGCCGACTGGCTACGCAGTTCCGTGACGGTCATGGCGCGGGACGCAGCCGAGGAGGTCGCTCCCCCGCCTGATCTCGCGGAATTGTGGCGGGAAACCAGGCAGCAGTTGCCCGGTCGGGGCAAGTGGGGTGTCGCGACGCTGTTGATGCCTGTCCAACACGGCATCTGGGAAGGGGCCGTCCTGGATACGCAGGGCCGCCGCCGGAGATTGTTCTATCATTCGCTTACCGGACTCACAATCGAACGAACGCGAAAGGGAGTTCCTCGATGAATTTGTTGACAACGGCCTGGATACCGGTGCGACGCGCTGCCGGAGACACCGTTCGCATCAGGCCGTCAGAGCTGACGGATCCTGACATTGGAGCGCAGATGATCAACGCGCCGCGGGCTGACTTCAACGGCGCCCTTGCGCAATTCCTGATCGGCCTGTTGCAGACGACCTTCGCGCCTCAGAGCGAGTCTGAATGGGAAAGATTCCTGGGGGAACCGCCCACGCCGGAGATGCTGGAGCGCGCCTTCGAACCGTGGACGGATATATTTGACCTTGATGGTGAGGGTCCACGGTTTTTGCAGGATCTCGAGCCATTCGAGCAGGATGTCGCGCCGAAGCCGATCGCCTCGTTGCTGATCGATGCGCCGGGCGACCAGACCCTGCGGAACAACGCCGATCATTTCGTCAAGCGGGACACGGTGCGGGTGATGTGCTTCCGCTGTGCGGCAATGGCGCTGCTGACGCTCCAGGTCAACGCGCCATCGGGTGGGAAGGGGCACCGGACCTCCATTCGTGGCGGAGGCCCGTTGACGACACTCGTCGAACCGGACCCCGAGGCGCAAACGCTGGCGGACACGCTGTGGACCCGCACCTGGTTGAACGTGCTGCCGTCCACGGTACGTTTGACGGGAAACGAAAAGCTGACCGAACGCCATCACATCTTTCCCTGGCTCGCGGAAACATGTACGACGGGCACCACGCCGCTCGATGCCCATCCTCTCCAGATCTACTGGGCGATGCCGCGGCGTATCCGACTTGATTTCCGGACCGCGCGACAAGGCGACTGCGACATCTGCGGCGTCTGCGCGGAAGTCATCGACCACTATGCAACGAAAAACTACGGCATTGATTACCAGGGCGGCTGGATTCATCCACTTTCTCCCTATGCGGAGACCGTCGACGGCGCCAAGGACCCTGCGCCGCTCCATCCTCAGCCGGGCGGCATTCGCTACCGGCACTGGCTTGGCGTCCTGCAGGAAAGCAGCGACGGGAAAAAACGCATACGCCCCGCAATCGTCGTTCGAGAGTTCCACCGCCATAAACTCCCGAGCGAACAGTTCCGGCTGTGGGCATTCGGTTACGACATGGACAATATGAAGCCGCGCTGCTGGTACGAGATGGTGTTCCCGCTCTATACCGTGCCGGCGGAAAAACGCCCCTGGTTTGCCGCTCGCGTCGAAGAACTGATCTCGGCGGCCAATGAAGCGGCCGGGGCGACCGCGCGCGCGATCCGTGCCGCCTGGTTTCGCCGTCCGGCAGACCAGAAAGGAGACTGCCGATATCTTGGCGAGGCCTTTTTCGAATTGACCGAAGCCGATTTCTACGCATCCGTGCGCCGGCTCCTCGCGGTCGATCCCGGCGACGACACGAAGATACTGCACGACTGGCACAGCGTCCTGGTCGAAAACGCGCTCCGCCTCTTCGATGAACGGACAGTAAGCGACGACATTGCCTGGGGTGACGCAGAGCGCATCGCGCGATCGCGCACGAATCTGCTGCGGCAACTCTATTCCAGGAAATTGAAAAACCTGCTGAAGCTTGGCGATCGAAAGGAGAAACAGACTGTATGACATCCACGAATCTTTTTGCGCGATCTTCGCCGGCCGGTGAATTGCTGACCGCCTGGTGGCAGGATCTCCAGCAGAACCGGGGGGACCGCGCCGAACTCAGACGATGCCACTCACCGGATGACGCGGTGGTGTTGCCGGTTACGATCAACCTCATCACGCAGCTGCGTCACACGCCCGTAGCCGAACACCGGGGCTGGATGAACCGTATCCCGCTGGTCGCCGGACTGTCCGCGCATCTCGACGCCGACGAGCCGACGCGCTCGTTGCCAGAACGGATGGCCAGCCGCACCGGAGATCGACCCGTCGTTTCGCAAATACGCTTTCGACGCCTGCTGCGAACGCCTCGACGAGAGCTTTACCGGCCGATGATCCGGATTCTCGCGCTGATCGAGCGACGGGCGAATCTTTGCGAGCTCGCCGAAAGCATGTTCTGGTGGGGTCCGCGCATCCAGAAAGAATGGGCGCTCGCCTACTTCCCGAATACTCCACAAACGACAACACACTGAGACAGGAGCAAAGCTCAATGGAACGTTTCATTCAATTGCACTTGCTGACAGCTTATCCGCCGGCGAACCTCAACCGCGACGACCTCGGGCGCCCCAAAACGGCGCTGGTCGGTGGCGCAGAACGGCTACGCGTGTCCTCACAGAGCCTCAAGCGGGCCTGGCGCACCTCGGATGTCTTCCAGCAGGCGGTGAAGGGGCACGTGGGCGTCCGCACGCGACGGATTGGCGCCGAGGTGTTCGAAAAGCTCATCGCTGCAGGCGTCCCAGAGGCCAAAGCCCGGGAATGCGCGCGTACGATCGCAAGCGTCTTCGGAAAACTGAAGCGGGAGAAAAAGGACGACGGCACGCCGGAAGCGCTGCAGATCGAACAACTGGCGCATCTGTCGCCGGAAGAGCTTGCGCTGATCGACGAATGGATCGAACGGATCGCCAACGGCGAGCCATTGCCCAAAAAAGAGGAACTCGACTTGCTGCGCAAGCAGAAGACCGCGGCGGACATCGCGCTGTTTGGACGAATGCTTGCGGATGCGCCCCGGTTCAACACCGAGGCGGCCTGCCAGGTCGCGCACGCGATCACGGTCCACAGGGTCGTCGTTGAAGACGACTTTTACACGGCGGTCGATGATCTCAATCGCGGTGAAGAGGACGCGGGGGCCGGGCATATGGGCGAGACCGAATTCGGTTCCGGCCTTTTCTATCTCTACATTTGCCTGGATCGGCAATTGCTTCTCGACAACCTTGGCGGCGACGGCGCGCTTGCCCGCAAAACCGTGGACGGTCTGATTCGCAGTGCCGCAACGGTTGCGCCCGGCGGCAAACAGAACAGTTTCGCCTCACGGGCCCGCGCAAGCTATATCCTCTGTGAAAAAGGGGACGCGCAGCCGCGTAGTCTGGCGGTGGCGTTTCTCAAGCCTGTCGAAGCCGTTGGCGGCGGTTTGCTCAGCAACGCCATTGATGCGCTCGAAGAAGAACGCCAGCGTCTCGATGCCGCCTATGGGGACGGCGATGCAGATGCCGTCGTCATGAATGCCCAGGCTGGGGCGGGCTATCTTGCCGACATCGTGACCTACGCAGCAGAGGGTCTTTGAGATGGCGGAATTATTGTTGTTCCAGCTTTACGGGCCTCTGGCGGCCTGGGGCACGACGGCCGTCGGCGAATATCGTCCGAGCGCCACGCACCCGGGGAAATCGCAGATCGCCGGCCTGATTGCCGCCGCGCTTGGGGTACGACGAGACGAAGAAGCCGCGCTGCGCGAGATCGCCAACGGGTTCGGCCTGGCCGTTCGGATCGAAACCGCGGGCGAACTCGAGCGGGATTATCACACGACACAGGTGCCTGCGGGAAAACGCAGTCGCGGCGCAGCATCCCGTCGAGACGAACTCTCGGCAGGAGAGCTGTATACGATCCTCTCCCAGCGGGACTATCGTGCCGACGCCGCATGGATCTGCGCATTATGGCTGCGTCCGAACGGATCGTTCACATTGACCGGATTGGCCGAAGCCCTTCGCTTTCCGCGCTTCACCATCTGCCTGGGGCGGAAAGCGTGTCCGCCGTCCCTGCCGCTCAACCCACGGACAATCAAGGCAACGACGCTGCGCGAAGCGTTCGCGACATACACGCCAGACCCCCGCATCGCGAGCCTTGCCCCACAGGCTCGCAAGCGTTACGTCTGGGAAGAACCGTTGCCGGACGGGCTCGATGCTGGCTTTGGTCCCTCAGATCAGCTTTGGGTCGTCGAGCGGCGGGACGAGTTACACAATCGTGCGCGCTGGCAATTCACGGTCAGAGAAGAACATCACGCCGTTGCGTAAGGGGAGATGAGATGTATTTGACCCGAATCACCCTGGCCGGTCGAGTACGGACGAACGATCTGCTGCGCCATACCGGTGATATGTATCGCGAGCATCAGATGCTCTGGAAACTGTTTCCCGAGGATCCAGATGCCAGACGCGACTTCCTGTACCGAAAGGACATCTTGTACTCGCGGCCGCGCTATTTTATTTTGTCGGAACGTATGCCTGTCCACGATCTCGGACTGTGGCGCATCGACCCGCCGCGCGAGTTTGCGCCCCGGCTGCGACGTGGACAACGGCTGCAATTTTCGTTGCGCGCCAACCCCGTCGTTCGGGTCGATGGCCGCAGGCATGACATCGTGATGCACCAGAAAACGGCTCTCCGCGCACGCAACGATGAAGAGGCGCCGCCATTGGGCCTGCTCATTCACACGGCGGGCGCAGCGTGGATCGACAGGCAGGCGGAGCGGCACGGCTTTGCCGTTCTCCCCGAGAGTCTGCGCGTGGACGGATACCGGCAGCACCGCGCCCGACAGGGAGCTCGTCGAATACGCTTCTCGACACTCGACTTCCACGGCCTGTTGACCGTGACGGATCCGGACCGATTTCTGGCGAAGTTGTGCGCAGGATTCGGCGCGGCGAAGGCGTTCGGGTGCGGTCTGATGTTGATCCGGCGTCCCTGATGCTGCCGCCGTTACGACCCATTGCGATCAAGGAGCGCATCTCGATGATCTTCATTGAGAAAGGTCAGATCGACGTGATCGACGGCGCGTTCGTGGTGGTGGATCAGGAAGGTGTGCGCACCCAGATTCCTGTCGGATCGATCGCCTGCATCATGCTCGAACCCGGAACACGTGTGTCTCATCGGGCCGCCGCGCTTGCCGCAAAGGCGGGGACACTGCTGGTCTGGGTGGGCGAGGCGGGCGTTCGGCTCTATGCAGCGGGCCAGCCGGGCGGCGCACGTTCCGATCGTCTGCTCCACCAGGCGCGCCTGGTCCTCGACGATCAGGCCCGTCTGCGTGTGGTCCGCAAGATGTATGAACTCAGATTCGGAGAAAAGCCTCCAGAGCGGCGCAGCATCGAACAGTTGCGAGGCATCGAGGGCGCGCGTGTCCGGCAGATGTACGAACTGTTGGCGAAGCAATATGGCGTACGTTGGCGGCGTCGGAATTATGACCCCGGCGACTGGAGCAGCGCCGATTTGCCCAACCGTTGTCTGTCCGCCGCGACGGCATGCCTGTATGGCGTGACCGAGGCGGCTGTCCTGGCCGCCGGTTATTCGCCGAGTCTGGGATTCATTCACAGCGGCAAACCCCTCTCGTTCGTCTATGACATCGCGGACATCTTCAAATTCGAAACCGTGGTGCCCGTGGCGTTCCGAATCGCGCGTCAGCGCCCGCCCGAAGCAGAGCGCGCCGTGCGTCGGGCATGTCGCGATATGTTTCGCCAACAGAAAATCCTCAAACGGATCATTCCGACGATCGAACAGGTGCTGGCGGCCGGTGGATTGGAACCTCCCGAGCCGCCAGACGACATGCTCCCTCCGGCGATCCCGGATCCCGAGCCTCTGGGTGATGCTGGTCATCGTGGTTGAAAACGCGCCGCCGCGGCTGCGCGGCCGCCTGGCGGTGTGGTTGCTGGAGGTGCGCGCGGGGGTGTATGTGGGCAAACCTTCGCGACGGGTGCGGGAAATGATCTGGTCCCAGATAGAAGCGGGGATCGAGGACGGAAACGCGGTAGCGGTATGGTCCACGGCGACCGAATCGGGCTTCGATTTTCAGACGCTGGGTCCGAATCGCCGGATTCCTGTGGATCTCGATGGATTGAAGCTTGTATCCTTTCTGCCCGAGGCCGAAGAAGGCGAGCGGGAGGGGTGGTAAGAGGGCTTCGACGCATCGCGTCACTCCGGTGGCTTGAGGGCATCGGAAAAGTTCTTTGAAAATCAGTGTATTATGGGAAGTGTGTTCCCCACGCACGTGGGGATGAACCGCTGCGCTTTTTCTTCAAATCACGCAGCAGATTGTGTTCCCCACGCACGTGGGGATGAACCGAAAGAATTCTGTTTTTAGATATTGATGGAGTAGTGTTCCCCACGCACGTGGGGATGAACCGATCCACGATGCATATATCTTGACCGACTGCAAGTGTTCCCCACGCACGTGGGGATGAACCGTCGAGTCCAGCCATTTAATATAGACCGGTCGAGTGTTCCCCACGCACGTGGGGATGAACCGTCTAATTCACCATCCTCGGTTTGGTACAAGAACGTGTTCCCCACGCACGTGGGGATGAACCGTCGCCGCGAGAGATCACACTGAAACCGATCGTCGTGTTCCCCACGCACGTGGGGATGAACCGCTGTCACCGGCCGAACGCGCGGCGGCGCGCCTGTGTTCCCCACGCACGTGGGGATGAACCGACCGTGGACGACTACATCCGGCGGTTCCCGGAGTGTTCCCCACGCACGTGGGGATGAACCGTGAATCGTTGTCGCGATGTCCGGCGGCAA
>RFIY01000127.1 GCA_003695505.1 Candidatus Dadabacteria bacterium
CCGCTGCTGTCCTCACGTCCAGAGATCAAGCAATGGCTCAGCAGGCGTTGATGCGGTGAGCAACGGCGGGGTTCCTTCTGACAACCGGTACTGAACTTCCCAGCCGGGCATGTTTCAGACCGTATTGCAATTGCTGTTCCGGGCCGCACGTCCGCTCCTGTTTCTGATGGACGCCGAAAGGGCGCACCATCTTGTCGCGTGGCTCCTCAATCAGATGGGCCGCCTGCGCGCGTTGGCCGGACGTGGATCCCGATCGGCGGAGCCGCAGATCCACCTTTCTGGTGTCGCCGTTCGCAATCAGGTCGGACTTGCAGCCGGTTTCGTAAAAGATCCGGCCTATCGTTATGTACCTGTTGCATTGGATTTTGGCTTTGCCGAGATTGGCACGCTGACACGGCTCGCGCAGCCTGGCAATCCGCGCCCCCGTATTTTTCGCCTCAAGGCCGATGAGGCGCTGATCAACCGTATGGGATTCAACAACCCGGGATACCACCGTGCACTGCGGACTCTGTCGGACGGCGCGCCGCTGCCGGTAGCGATCAATCTCGGCAAAAACAAGCGCTCGCCGGCCGCGGGACTGGCCGACGAACTGGCCGAGGGGATGATGCTGTTTTCTGGTGTCGCGGACTGGTTTGTGATCAACTTGAGCAGTCCGAATACGCCGGGCTTGCGCGATCTGCTGGAGCCCAGAGGCCTTGACCGCATCTTGCGCCGATTGCGCAGCGTTCGCGAGCTCTCTGCCCGGATGCATGAGCGCCCGTTGGCGCCGCTTTGGCTGAAACTGCATCCGGATTTGCCAGATCCATTGCGGCAGGAGCTGCTCGCCTGGCTACCGGAAGCAGATCTGGATGGTGTGGTCGTCTCCAACACCACGGTAGCGCGCGATGGACTGCGCGCCTCCCGGTCGGAAATCGAGCGCATCGGATCCGGCGGTTTGTCTGGCCGCCCGCTGGCGCAACGCAGGCAGGAGCTGTTGTTGCAGGTGCGCGAAGCGATCGGCCCTCGACGCACATTGATCGCAGTGGGGGGCATTCTCGATTCAAATGAGGCGCGTCGATGCCGAGACGCAGGTGCCGACGCTCTGGAACTCTATACCGGCATCATCTACCGAGGGCCAATGCTGGTGCGTGAGGCTGCGGCGGTCTTTCGTCAGAGCTGATCGAGTGCCTGGTTCGCAAGGGCGTCCGCGCGCTGGTTCTGAGCCCTGGGAACGTGTTCGACCACGATGTCCGGAAATTCCGCAACCAGAGCGCGCGCTTTCTCCCAGAGCGGCCTGAGGCCGGCGGATTTGACCTTGTACTGCCCCGAAAGCTGGCGCACAATCAACTGGCTATCCATGTAAACGCGGACAGGTGCATCCGTCGCGCCGCGTGCCAGTAACCGTTCGAGACCGGCGAGCAGCGCCAGGTACTCGGCTTCGTTATTGGTTTTTTTGCCAATTGCGCGCGAAATCTCGAACAGAATCTCGTCACCACGACGAGCCCACGCGCCGATCGCGGCCTGTCCCGGATTACCGCGACTGGCTCCATCGGTGAACAGCTCGACGGGAAGTTCACCTGTCATCGAATGGAACCTCGCTGCCATCGTCCATCAATTGTGTGACCGTACGTTCTGCCGCATCGAGCAATTCACGACAGCGCGCGGCCAGCTTGACGCCTGCCGCGTAGCACCGCACGCTCAGTTCCAACGGCAGGTCATCCTGTTCCATCCGTTTTGCCAGTTGATCGAGAGCGGCGGCGGCCCGTTCGAAATCGAGTTCGGCCGGATCGACATCCAGCAGCGCCAGCAGAGATGGGTCGGGCTCGGGAGAGACGGTGGTCATACAGGCTCCGTTTCTGCGTATCGTCGGCAAACCTCTGCGCGCAAATCGTCGAACCCGCCAGTTGAAATGGCCGCACGAATGTCCCGCATCAGGTCCGCCATGTACCAGAGATTATGCAACGTCGCGAGATGATAGTAGTTGAGTTCGCGTGATTTGTACAGGTGGCGCAACAAACCGCGGCTGTAGCGCGTACAGGCTGGGCACGTGCATTCTGCATCGACAGGCTGGTCATCCAGCCGGTATTCGGCACGCTTGATGTTCAGGAACCCGGCCCTTGTCAGCAGTTTCCCGTTTCGTGCGTTTCGTGTCGGAAGTACGCAGTCGAACAAATCCACGCCACGGGACACGGCTTCCACGATATTGTCGGGGCGCCCGACGCCCATCAGATAGCGAAGGCGATCCTCGGGAAGAAACGGCACCGTCGCCTCGATACCCAGGTACATCTCGGCAGCCGTTTCGCCCACGCTCAAACCGCCGATGGCATAACCATCGAATCCGAGTTCGACCGTAGCCAGGGCGCTGCGCTGGCGCAGCTCAGTATCGAAACCGCCCTGGACAATGCCGAAGACGTCCATGTCTTCACGCGTCCGTGCGGCTGCGCTGCGTCGCGCCCACGCCAGGGACGTATCGACCGCGTGTGTCAGCTCGGCTTTCGTCGCGGGCAGAGCCGGACAGACATCCAGCACCATCGCGATATCAGACCCGAATCGCTCCTGAGCATCAATCACCGATTCGGGAGTCATGCGCAGCAATCCACCGTCGATATGGTTACGAAACGACACGCCTTCGTTGTCAATGGTGCGTGTACCGGACAGGCTGAAGACCTGAAAACCACCACTATCGGTCAGAATCGCGCCGTCCCAGTCCAGGATACGGTGCAACCCGCCCAGCGACTCGATCACATCGAGCCCCGGTCTCAGCAACAGGTGATATGTATTCGACAACAGCAGATCGAACGCGTGGTCAGGCAGGTCGGTGGTCAGAACCCCCTTGAGCGCGCCGCCCGTTGCAACGGGGGCGAAGCAGGGCGTACGCAGGGTGCGACCGCTGCGCGTCGAGGCGCGCAGCGTCCGCGCCGCCGCCGCAGTATCCTGGACCTCGATGTTCACGCGACGTTGTCGACCAGATCGGCGATTGTCGAAATGATTGTGCGGGCGAGGTCGGCTTTGCTGGCGCGCGGCAGCGAAACGACCGAATCCTTGCTGACAAGATGCACTTCATTGTGATCGTGCGCGAAACCCGCATCCGCCGTGCCGACCTGATTCGCGATGACGAGCGCCAGCCCCTTTCTGGAAAGCTTTTCGCGCGCATTGTCAATGACATCATTGGTTTCTGCCGCAAACCCGATGCAGACGGGGACCCGCCCGGACGCCGAAACCGTTGCCAGGATGTCCGGTGTGCGCTGCAAAGGAATCGCGTCAAGCGGCTGATCCTTTTTCAATTTGCTGGGTGAGCGATCCGCCGGTGTGTAGTCCGCAACCGCCGCCGCGCCAATGAACACATCGGGGGGCTCGTCCTCCAGGATCCGTCGCTCCACCGCCGCGCTCATATCTTCGGCACTGACAACGGCGACCGCTTCCACGCCGTCCGGCGGCGACATCGTGACGGGTCCATGAACCAGCACGACCTGAGCACCGGCGTCGCGGGCGGCCTCGGCAAGCGCAAAGCCCATTTTTCCGGTCGACGGGTTGGACAAAAAACGTACGGGATCGATAAATTCTCGTGTCGGACCGGCCGTGATCAGTACGCGCCTGCCACTCAGTCGGCCCGACCCGGCGAGCAGGGCGGCAACTTCCCGGACAATGCGCTCCGGGTCGGGTAATCTCCCGGGACCTGTCCACCCACAGGCTAGTTCGCCACTGTCCGGGTCGATGACGGTATGCCCACGCTCACGGAGCAACGCAACATTTTGCTGAACGGGTGCCTGTTGCCACATGTTGCTGTTCATGGCCGGAAAGATGATGCGCGGGCAGGTCGCAGCAAGAAAGCTCAGTGACACGGGCTCGTCCGCAAACCCGTGGGCGAGACGTGCAATCGTCTGCGCGGTTGCGGGCGCCACGACCATGACATCGGCACGATCCGCGAACGTGATGTGGCCAATGCCAGTCTCTTCGGCGGCGAAGAGATCATCGAGCACCTGACCGCCGGTGAGCGTCCGCAGAACCATTGGGCTGACGAAACGCGCGGCGTCGGGCGTGAGCGCGCAGGCGACCTGATACGTCCTGCGTTGGAACGCTCGTACGATTTCCGGGGCCTTGTAGGCCGCGATGCCCCCACTGATTCCCAGCAATACAATCATGCGGTTGGCTTCGGCTCACGTTCTGCCATTGACTGGTGATCCTCGACAACATGGTACACGGTTGGTGCCGGCAGATCGCGCACGCTCTGGACTGCTATCCTGTATGATCGTCATCAGGAACCGATTTCACGGCTCATCTGGAGCAGACATGGCATGGCGCGCGCACGACAAACCTTCACATTGTTCGTGATGTTGAGCTGGTTGGGGCTTTCGGGTTGTGCGCTGCGCCCACAGATCAAGGTTCCCGCATCGGAGCTGCGTGCATTTTCTGAATACAGCAGGCAATTACTCGAGGCGGTGGAGGCCCATGATCGTCAGGCCGCCGAAGCTGTCGTGACCGTATGGACCCAGGAGCACGGCGCGCTGGCGGTCGAAGGTGATCTGTACGCGAGCGTGCTGACCGAAGCCGCGCTCCAGCCACATCCCGACGCGGTATACGCAGTCCTCGCCGCTGCCATGATTGAGCGATTCCCTGCGCATCCTGCCTTGTGGGGAGCCTGGGCGACGCAGCTCAGGCTTGCGCTTGATCAGCAGGATCCTGCGGTGGCAGCAGATTTGTGGGAGCATCTGGCAGGTGCACCGGAGCGGCTGCAACGAGAACTGGCGGCATCGATTGCCGAATCGCTTTGGAGCCATGGTCAGGCCAGGGCGGCGGTGGAATGGGGTATTCGGGGCGCGCCGGACACGTCGGCAGCGCTCTACTGGCGCTTGTGGGCCGCGCGGGTTTGGGGTTGTTGCGCAGACGCCAGCTCCGACCTGGAGGGGTTACTGGGTAGCGTCGCCAGATTCGCCGGTGCCGTCGCTTCCGGGGATGCAGAGCAGCGTCTTGATGCAGCTCGCGCGTTGCGCCGACAGGATATCCGGCACGGTGAACCGCTGCGCACGATCCGGGAACTTGCCGATCGCCTGCTTGACGGCCCCGTCGCCGACGTTCGGGACGCTGGCGCAGTATTGCCGATGAGCGGTGTCAGCAGTGCCCTGGGCCGGTCGGTGTTGCAGATTGCCGCGGCCTGCATGCCCGACGGACGCGTGAATATCCGCGATACCCGCAGCAGGGTCTCCGGCGCGGCTGCAGCACTGGAAGGATCCAGATCCTGGGCTTTACTGGGGCCATTGCGCTCGGCGCCGCTTGAGCATCTCGGCTGGACGTTGCTGCGGCGTGGCCAGATCGTGGCGACACCGAATCCAAACCCCATCGTGGCGTATCCTGTGTCCGCACCGATCTGGTCCACTGCCCTTGGGCCCGAAGAACAGGCCCGTGCAATTGCGGCCGTACTCGCCGAACAGGGCTGGAAAGCCGTCGCAGTCCTGCATCCGGACGATCTCTACGGCAAGCGATTCATGAAGGTATTCTGGGATGCGGTGCTGGATCACGGCGGCTGGTTTACGGGCATCGGCGCGTATGCGCCGCGCAGCACCGACTTTGGCCCTGTCATCCGGAGACTGGTTGGGCTGGATCGGTATTCGCCTGAAGAAGAACGCGAGATGAAGGCGCAAGGGGAGGAGCCTCAGCCAATCATCGACTTCGACGCGCTCGTGGTCGTGGGGAGCCCGGCTGAACTGTCGCTGATTCCGGCACAACTGGCTTACTACGATGTGTACGACGTACGCCTGATCGGTGATGCCGGTTGGCGAGACCCCCGCATTCCGCAAATTGCCGGCAAGTATATGGACGGATTGCTGTTTATCGATGTGGATCTGGATCCGGCGAGCGCGTATCCAGACTGTGTGACCAGGGCCGGAATGCCCCCGGGGCCGCTACCCATGGCGGTTGTCGATGCGATTGCATGGTTGAAGGCAACCCGGGATGGTGGGCAGCCCGCGCGAACCTTTCATGGCGTCTCCGGAGAGACGCGTGTTGCCGCGGATCATACCGTTGAACGGCGTTTCCAGGTTTGGCAATGGCGCCACGGGAAGCTGTCGGTCTGGGATGGAACGGATCCGGAACAGTTGTATGCGACGCCAGCAGCGTTGCCGGCGGACGTCCATTCGGAAGAGGCGCCTCGCGATGACGAGTGAGCCGGTGGGAGTGCCTCGCGTCAATCGCTATAATATCGGCTTGCACTGACGTTTTTCGTAATTCATCAGGCGCAGTGATCGCACTGCGCACGAGAGCAGAGCAGATATTTCATGCAGACGGAACCCAGTCCATACCACCTGATTCAACGGTTGCCACCGTACGTCTTCAATATCGTCAACGAGCTGAAATACAAGGCTCGTCGAGCCGGAGACGACATCGTTGATCTCGGCATGGGCAACCCTGACCAGCCGACACCGCAGCATATCGTCGACAAAATGGTGGAAGCGACCCGGAACCCGCGAAACCATCGATACAGCGTCAGCCGCGGGATCTATCGCCTGCGCGTCGCCATCTGTGACTGGTATCAGCGACGCTACGGTGTGGAGTTCGATCCCGACAGCGAAGCAGTGGTCACGATCGGCTCGAAGGAAGGACTCAGCCACCTGATGATGGCAGTGACCGGGCCGGGCGATACGGTAATCGTGCCGGAGCCAACGTATCCGATCCATTCCTATAGCGTTGTGATTGCGGGAGGAGATGTACGGTCTGTGCCGATGTTTCCCCACGAAACGATGCTGGATCGGATTCGCGAAGCGATCGAGGATATGTGGCCGCGCCCAAAAACGTTGTTGCTCAACTATCCCCATAACCCGACAACGGTCTCGGTCGACCACGACTTCATGACGGAAGTCGTTGCACTGGCACGCGAATATGAGCTGCTGCTGATCCACGATTTTGCGTATGCCGATATTACCTTCGATGGCTATGAGGCGCCGTCCATCTTTTCGGTGCCTGGCGCGAAGGACGTTGCCGTGGAGCTGTTTTCGTTGAGCAAGTCATACAATATGGCGGGCTGGCGCGTCGGTTTCGTCGTTGGCAATCCGAAACCGATCAATGCGCTGATTCGCCTGAAGAGCTATATGGATTACGGCATGTTTCAGCCGATTCAGATCGCATCGATTATCGCCCTCAACGGTCCGCAAGATTGCGTGGCGAAAAACCGGGAGCTGTATCAGAGCCGGCGCGACACGTTGATTCGCGGGCTGCACAGAGCCGGGTGGAATGTCGAGCCGCCGAAGTCGACCATGTTCGTCTGGGCGCCAATTCCCGAACCATTCCGCGAGATGGGATCGCTCGAATTTTCAAAAATGCTGTTGCTTGAAGGAAAGGTGGCGGTCAGCCCGGGAATCGGGTTCGGCAAACACGGCGACGACTTCGTCCGAATCGCGCTGGTTGAGAACGAACAGCGGATACAGCAAGCGACGCGCGGTATTCGCCGCGTGTTTCAACAGCACGGTCTGGCGCCGTGAACATAAGGCTGCTGCTGCTTGGTTGCGGAACGGTCGGCGGCGAACTGGTGCACCTGCTGCGCCGCCGCCAGGAAGAAGTGCGCCGTCGCTGGGATCTCGACTTTGAGATTGGTGGCATCTTGCGGCGATCTCGACAGACGGACGAACTGTCCGGCATACCCGTATTTACGGATATTGACGAAGCGCTCGATGCGGTCAAGCCGCACATTGTCGTCGAACTCGTTGGTGGTGTCGATCCTGCGTTCTCCTACTTGCGCAAGGCGATTCTTGCGGGTGCGCACATCGTAACGGCAAACAAGGCGGTACTGGCCGCCCACGGGCATGTGTTGTACGAGCTGGCGCGTCAGCATCGTCGCCTGTTGCTCGCAGAAGCCAGCGTCGGTGGTGCAATTCCCATCCTGCGGACGTTGCATACATCGCTGGGCGTCGACCGCGTTCAGCGCATCGCCGGGGTACTGAATGGCACCTGCAATTATATTCTCGGTCGGATGGAGCATGATCAGATCCCGTTTTCTGATGCATTGTCCGATGCGCAGCGGCTCGGCTATGCAGAACCTGATCCGACCCTCGACATCGATGGCGGCGACACGGCGCACAAGACCGTCGTCCTCTCGCAACTGGCCTTCGGGAACTACGAGCCGACCGATGTACTGGAATATCGCGGCATCACCGATCTGCGCACGGAAGACTTCGAAGCCTCGGCGCAACTGGGGCTGAGACCGCGCCTGATTGGATTGCTGGAAAGCCGGGGCAGCATCCTGGTGCGTTACGTTGGTCCGGCGCTGCTGCCCGATCGACACCCGCTCGCGCGCCTCGAAGGACCCGAGAATGGGGTAGAGATCCTGTTCGAAGAGGCCGGTTCGCTGTTTCTGTCCGGCCCGGGGGCTGGCCCGGCACCAACCGCGGCGACAGTGGTCGGCGACATTCTGGAAATTGCACGCGTCGCGGATGCGGGGCACGCTTTGGCCCGCTGGGAAAAACCGTCGGACGAAGGGCCTGAATCCGTGCCGTTCGAAGATCTGACGTTCAGCTACTACATTCGAACCCAGGTTCTTGATCGTCCTGGCGTACTTGCGGCACTGGCTGAGGCGCTCGCGCGCCAGCAGATCAGTATTCGCAGCGTTGAGCAACCCTACCGACACGCCAGTTCGAGCGTGCCTTTGTACTTTACGACGGATCCAGCCCCGGTTGGCCGCCTGCTGGAAGCGTTGCGCGACTGGGAACAGCTCGATGCAAACACCGAGCGCCCGGTCTGGTTACCGATACTCGAGGACAGGCTGTCATGACCAGATGGTATTTTCTGCAACCGGATGGCGCGTCTGATGAACCACAGGATGCACTGAACGGCCAGACGCCCCTGCAGGCGGCGCACACGCCCGCGCTCGACCAACTGGCGCGTCGCGGAAGCGGCATCCGCCTGCGCACGATACCGGAGGGCTTCCCGCCAGGCAGCGATGTTGGCAATCTGAGCCTGCTCGGCTATGATCCAAACCGCTATTTCACGGGAAGATCTCCAATCGAGGCAGCTGCCATGGGGATTGAGCTCGGCAGCGGCGATGTGGCGTTTCGCTGTAATCTCGTGACCATTTCCGAGCAGGATGGCGCACGCTCGATGGTCGACTTCTCGGCAGGCCACATCGCGACCGTCGAGGCGCACGAACTCATTGACGCGCTCAACGAAGCCTTGCCCGATGTCTCGTTTTATCCAGGTGTCAGCTATCGCCACATCGTCGTTGCCCAGGTGCCGGTTGAAGACTTGCGGACGACACCACCGCACGACATTCAGGGACAGCGAATCGATGACTGGCTTCCGTCGGGCGCCGCTGCAAGCTGGTGCCGAGACGTCATGGAGCGCGCGCACGCGGTACTGGCCGATCATCCCGTCAACCAACGACGCACCGCGGAAGGGAAGCTGCCCGCGACCGATATCTGGCTCTGGGGGCAGGGGGGCGCCACGCGCCTGATGGCGTTCAGGGAACGGCACGGCTGGAGTGGGGCCATGATTACCGCCGTGGACCTGCTCCGCGGTCTTGGCGTGCTGTCCGGAATGCGCGTCATCGAGGTCGAAGGGGCGACCGGATTCGTCGACACGAATTACGCCGGCAAGGCTCGTGCGGCGATTGAATCCGATGAAGACTTCGTCTTCGTGCATCTCGAAGCACCGGATGAAAGCTCGCATATGGGCAGCCTGAAGCACAAGCTTGAGTCAATTGAGCGGTTTGATGCGGAAATCCTTGCGCCAATTGCGGAAGTGGCGGAAGCGGAAGGCGCAGGAATCATCGTTGCCCCGGATCATCCGACGCTACTCCGCACGCGTACGCACGCGCTTGCCGATGTCCCATGTGTCGTCTGGAATCCTCGGAAGCCGGGCGATGGTGCTGAAGGCTTCGATGAACGACTATTATCACGAAACGAACGAATCAATGGCTGGGAGTTGCTTGATGTCGTCCGAGAACGCTATTCCGCAGATTGACCGCGGTGTAGGCATCGATGTCGTCAGATTGACGGAAGGAGCGGCACGGCGCGCAGCGAGGCATATGGGCAGGGGGGACGAGGCGCTGATTTTTCGAGAAGCGCTGGCCGGCCTTACCGAGAGCCTGAACCTCGTCAATCTGCGCGGACGCTTCGTACTCGGGCAATCGATGCCCGAATTGCAGGATCGTGTAGACAGCGGCGAACATTTTGGCGAAGGCAGCCGCGATGTTGATCTTGCCGTGCATCCGGTCGAATGCCTGACCGCGTGTGCGCTCGGCGGACGCAACTCGATGAGCGCCCTCGTCGTTGCGCCGACTGGAACGATTCCCGCAATCCCGGATGTGTACATGGAAAAGCTCGCGTGCGGTCATGGTCTGGATGACACGCTCTCGTTCGATATGACCGTTGCCGAGATTCTGGAAACGCTTGCGGTCGCGAAGGGCAGCCGAATCGAAGAATTGACCGTGACGATACTGGATCGACCGCGCAATCGCGAGTGGATCGAGGCAACCCGTGAAGCTGGCGCGCGTGTACGACTGATCGCTGACGGGGACCTCGCGGCGGCGATTGCAACCTGCGTCCCAGACAGCGGTGTAGATCTCCTTGTCGGAAGCGGCGGTGCGTTTGAGGGGTTCCTCGCGGCCGCTGCGGTGTCGGGGATGGGCGGATCCTTTGTCGGACGGTATGTCATCAAGAGTGAAGAACACCATCGCCTCGTCCTCAATGCCGGGATTGATGATCCACGGCGAGTGTTGCACAGTAGCGACCTGCTGCCGGGAGAATATGTGTTTTCCGCGACCGGCATCACCGATGGCGATGTGCTTCCAGGTGTCCGTTTCCATAGCGGGACGGCGATCAGCGAATCGCTGATGGTCCGGACCGCGAGTCATACGGTTCGCCGCGTTCGCAGCGAACACAAACTGCACTGAATCCTTCTGCGTCCAACCGCGGGCGCCTGCGCTGGAAAGGAACCACCTTGACGACCAAGCGTCGCCGTGCCCGGATGAATACGGTTCTGGCCAACCGTACGGATTGCATCACGCTCGTACTGGATGATGTACACGATCCGCACAATGTCGCGGCCGTCCTGCGCAGCGCGGATGCGTTTGGTGTATCGCGCGTCCATGCCGTCGAAGGCGGTGCGAGTGTCCGGATCAGCAATCGCGTTGCGCGCGGCACCCAGAACTGGGTCGAGCTGTGCCGATACCGCAACCGCGAAACGTTGCTGGAACGTTTGCGACAGGATCGGGTCGCGATCTGGGTCGCCGCTGCGGATGAAAAGAGCCGTCCGCTCGAAGCGTGGCAACCGGATCGACATCCGACCGCATTCGTTTTCGGCAACGAACACCGCGGCGTAGATCCGTTCTGGCGTGAACACGCCGATGAAATTTTTGCGATTCCAATGGTCGGTATGGTCGAAAGCCTCAACATTAGCGTGGCCTGCGCTGTTACACTGCATGCGGTACGAACGCGCCTGGAGCGTTCAGCCATCGACTGGCGGCTGACCGACGAACGGCGTCAGGAAATCCTTCAGCACTGGACGGCACAATGACCCATGCGACAACCGATGTGGTTCGTTTCGCTCCGAGTCCGACCGGCACACTCCATCTTGGCAATGCCCGGACGGCACTGTTCAACTGGCTGTACGCCAGACATTACGGCGCAACGATGGTGCTACGCATCGAAGACACGGATCGCGAGCGGAGTCGACCCGAATATGAACACGCGATCATCGAGGACTTGCGCTGGCTCGGGATCGACTGGGACCAGGGGCCGGATTGCGGCGGCGCGGCCGCGCCATTTCGCCAAAGTGAGGCCGGCGACTGGTACAGGAGCGTCATCGAACGTCTCAGGGCGCAGGACGCAATATATCCCTGCTTCTGCACGCAGGAGCAACTGGAACAGGATCGAGAGGCCGCACGCGCCAGCGGCGGCCAGATCGTGTACAGTCGGCGCTGCCGCGACCTCGACGCCGAGACCGCACAGCGGCGCATCGAGCAGGGCGACCCCCATGTCTGGCGGCTGCGGCTGCCGGAATCCCTTGAACACGTCACGTTCAAGGATCTGGTTCGCGGCGAGGTCCGGATTCCGATTGCCAATTTTGGCGGCGATTTCGTGCTGTTGCGAACAGACGGTTCTCCTGTTTTCCATCTCGCCGTCGTGGCGGACGACCACCGGATGGGTGTGACGCTCGTGCTTCGCGGAGAGGACCATCTCGTCAATACGGCGCGCCAGATCTGCCTGTATCGCGCACTTGACTGGGAGCCACCACGTTGGGGCCATATGGCGATGATCCTTGGCGCCGACCGCACGAAGCTCTCCAAACGACATGGCGGCGTTTCCGTGCGCCACTATCGTGAGCAGGGCGTCCTTCCGCAGGCGCTGATGAACTACCTTGCGTTGCTTGGCTGGAACCCGGGTGATGATACCGAGGTGATGCGGCCCGGAGAACTGATTGAGCGATTTTCCGTCGACAGGCTGATTCCGAGCGCCGCCGTTTTCGACGAAACAAAGCTGTACTGGCTCAATGCGCAGCACTTGCGCGCGCTCGACGAGGCCGCGTATCTCGATCATGCGCGAAACTGGATCGTTGCGTACGCCCCAGCGATATCGAATCTCCTCGAACTGGATGGAATGGATGACGTTCTGCTGGCGCTGCGGGAGCAGATCCAGGTGTTCTCGGAACTTCCCGGTGCGCTGACGATGTTTCAGGAACCAGGCATTGACCTGTCCAGCCCGGCGGTCGACAAGGTGGTGAAGATGCCGACGTTCGCGCCGATCATCGATGCCATTTCCAAATTTGTCGAGGCGCATCCGCTGCCGGAAACCGCCCAAGCACGCCGCGACTGGCTTGATGCACTCAAACAATACGTTTCGGAGCAAACAGGCGCCGGCGGCCGCAAATTGTTCCAGCCGATTCGCCTCGCATTGACCGGCGTTCCCAGCGGGCGCGACCTTGGCGTGCTCATTGCAGCCATGCCTGCGGATCTGGTTCACCGACGGCTGGAGATCTGGAGACAGCATATAGCTGAGGCGGTGTCCTGATGCAGGAAATCCGCCTGTACAACACGCTGCATCGAACACTGGAGACGTTCGAGCCCCTCGATCCGGAACAGGTCGTCATGTATGTGTGCGGTCCGACGGTCTACGACGACCCACACCTCGGACATGCGCGCGCGGCCGTGGTGTTCGACGTACTTTTTCGGCTGCTGCGCCGGGTTTACGGCGATCATGCTGTCCGCTACATCCGGAACTACACGGACGTCGACGACAAAATTATTGCCCGCGCCAATGAACGAGGCGTGGCGATCGAAGCGATCACCCGACAATACATCGCAGCATACGAGGAAGCCGTCGATGCACTCGGCTGCCTTCGTCCGACCGTGTCGCCTCGTGTCACCGAGGTCATGGAACGGATTACGGACTGGATTCAGCAACTGATCGATGCCGGCGCGGCCTACGAGGCGGGCGGCTGTGTTTTTTTCGACGTCTCCGCGTTTCCGGAATACGGCAAACTCTCGAACCGGACTGCGGACGATCTCGTGACCACTCAGCGTATCGAGCCTGATCCGCGAAAGCGTTCCCCGCTCGATTTTGCGCTCTGGAAGGAAGCACGTCCGGGCGAACCCGAATGGCCGTCACCATGGGGTCCGGGCCGCCCGGGATGGCATATCGAGTGCACCGTAATGGCTACGGTGTACGGGCGCGAGACGCTCGATATACACGGCGGCGGACTGGATCTGATTTTTCCGCACCACGAAAACGAAATTGCACAGTGCGAAGCCGTGACGCATCACACGTTTGCGCGATACTGGGTACACAACGGCTTTGTTCGGATCAATGCCGAAAAGATGTCGAAGAGCCTGGGGAACTTTTTTACGGTTGGCGACCTCCTGTCACGCTGGCCAGCGCAGACATTGCGCTATTTTCTGTTATCGGCGCATTATCGCAGCCCGCTCGACTTTCACCCCGGTGGCCTGGTCGAATCCACGAAGGCGCTGTTTCGTCTGTATGGCGCAGCGGCGCTCATCGATCGTCTGCAGACTGCACCAGACGCCGAGCGCACGACGAAACAAACCCATCGCCTGGCCGAACTCGAACGCATCGCAAAGCAATCGATCGAGACCTTTGACGCGGCACTCCGCGATGATCTGAACACCGCACGCGCCCTTGGTGCCGTATTTGAGACCGTTCGCGAAGTCAATCGTCGGGCGGCCCTGTTGACGGACCCGCTACCCACCGCGCAGGCAGAACTCGTCGAGCGCCTCCAGTTCCTACTGGCTCGTCTGCGAGATGACCTGGCCCTGTGTACAGGTTCGGCGGCAGACTTTTTCGCAGAGTGGAACCAACTCGCGACCGCTGCACTCGGACTGGATCCCGACGAAATCAACCGCCAGATCGCCGAACGGACGGCGGCGCGCCAGCAACGCGACTGGGCACGCTCGGATGACATTCGCGACGCACTGGCGTCTTCGGGTGTGCTCCTTGAAGACTCGCCCGACGGCACGATCTGGCGTGTCGATCCGGAATACGTTGCCGGCCGTGATTGAAGACGCGCCCGATCTCGCGATCGAAACCGCCCGCAAGGTGCTTGGCGGGGCGTGGGCAGTAGACGCAACCCGGCGGGACGGTTCGGATCGGTTGTATGTCCGCTTACGCAACGCACAAGACGAAACCGTCATGGCCATGATCTGGCCTTCGCAGCGCAAGGGCGGCGAGGCCGGTGCAGATGCCGACCCGGCGCGGATGGTGGTCGAGGTCACGCAAGCGCTTGCATCGGCAGGTCTGCCCGTCCCGCAACTGCTGGGGCAACGAGACGACCTTCGCGTGCTGTTGCTCGAAGATCTGGGACACACACATCTCTCCGATCTGTTCGGCGACGGCGTTCCTGTCGACCGGTATGCAGAGGCGCTTGAACTGTTACATCGGTTTCAGCGCACGACATTTGCCACGAACTGTCCGATTCTGACGAGATCGTATGATTCGGGTCTGTGGCACTGGGAATTTGACCATTTTCGCGAATGGGGCGTGGAGCATCGCTCTGGTGAACCGCTGCCTTCCCGGATCGCAGGACATCTGGATCAGGTTTTTCGTGACCTGGCAGAACGACTGGCATCTGCCCCTGCGGTTCCCGTACACCGCGACTATCATTGCCGCAATCTGATGATCGATCCGCTCGGTCGCCTGCGCTGGATCGACTACCAGGATGCGTTGACCGGGCATCCGTTTTACGATGTGGCGAGCCTCCTGTGGGATGCGTATGTGGAGATCGACAACGATGTTCGAATGATGTTGTTCGAGGAATGGCTTTCCGCTGCAGCGCCAGATCTGAAGACCGCATTCGCCGACGCGGAAGCAGAGGTGGCCCTGGTTGCGATGCACCGCATGCTGAAGGCGGCGGGCCGTTTTGTACTCTTTGTCCAACAGAAGAGTCTCGGTGAGTTTGCGGCGCATATCCCGGGCCTGCTGACGCGGGTCGAGGCGCTGGCTGCAACATATCGGGATCGTTTGCCTGTCTTCGATCAGATTGTCGAACCACTCCGTCCATATGTGCCGGAATGGCGCACCTGACCAGCGGCCATACTGTTATCCTGAAACGATGCACCCGCACGACCTGATTCCCGCAGCCACCTGGGTCCGCAACCTGACAACCGCATCGCTACTGCTTGCGGTCGCGGTGGCCTGCGGCCAGAGCGCAAACATCGACGACACCGTCGCGCCGGCGGCAGATTCCGTACTGCCAACGGCCGCGGACAAGCAGAGTTACGTCGATCAGTTGCACGCGCTCGGCGTCGACAAATACCTCGGCATCGAACCCGTCTCAAGCACAACGGTCGGCGACTGGGAAGCGTATTACTATGACGTAACCGCCGGAGCAACCTGCCTGCACGGCACGCCGTATATCGTTTCGGTACGCCCCGCTACGGTTCCGACATCGGCAACTGTACTGTACCTGCAGGGCGGCGGCGCCTGCTGGGACGAACTGACCTGCACGCTCGGCTTTGCAAAAAAGACCGCGGATGTTCCCGATGGTTACCACAATGGGATTTTCGACCGGACGAACCCCGAAAATCCTGTCAAAGATTACAATATTGTCTTTGCATCCTACTGCGACGGAAGCGTTTTTTCTGGCGATGCAAAGGTCGATTATGGTGGCCAGGAGACCTGGCACTGGGGCATACGGAACCTGTCGGCGGCGGTCACCATTCTGCGCGATCGTTTTGCGGATTCGACGACGTTGCTGGTTACCGGATCGAGCGCCGGTGGTTTCGGCACGTTTATGGCGCTCGGTGTCGTGCGCGCTGCTCTGCCCGATCGGTATATCCATTTGCTCAACGATTCGGGTCCGGGAATCGAGAATCCCAAGCTGGCAGAAACCATGGGACGGGGTATCCGCCGACAGTGGCAATTCGAACAGTTTCTGCCGTCTGACTGTGTCGAATGCGACGAACAGCTTCTGTTCCTGCTCGATTACGCGCTGGCCCACGATCCGGATCTCTCGGTCGGGATGTATTCGTACCTCGACGACAGTGTCATCGGCACGCTGTTCGTGCAGTTCTTCAGCGCCTATCCAGCAATCTTGCGCGAAACGACAGACCGAATCCACGAACGGTTTCCAGATCGTTTCCGTCGGTTTTTCGTCGATGGAGCGGAGCACACCATACTTGCCAACAAACAGTTCTACCAGCCCTTTCCGCAAAAGGGCACGGTTGCAGACTGGACGCGCGCATTTTTGTCGAATGATCTGAGCCACTGGATCGACTGGCGTTGACGGACCCTGACGATGTTGCCAGATCTTCAGGGATTCGCCATCCGCGGTCTTCCGCGCATTCAGCCCGGTGATGATCTTGCAGTTCTGATCGGGGATGCGCTGGCTTCCACCGTCGTCCCGATGGACGGCGATATCATCACGATCACATCGAAGGTGGTCTCGCGAGCAGAGGGGCGTTTCGTTGCGCTGGATTCGGTCGAGCCTGGCGACACGGCGCGAAGCATCGCTGTCGAAACAGGCAAAGATCCGCGGCTGGTTGAGCTGATCTTGCGCGAAAGTTCGTACATTTCCAGGAAACACCCCGGAGTTCTGATTGTGCGCCATCGCCTGGGCCTGGTATCTGCCAACGCAGCGATTGACCGCAGCAACGTCGGCATCCCTGATGGAGCCGAACAGCAGGAATGGGTGTTACTGCTGCCGGAAGACCCCGATCGCAGCGCAGCGCGCCTGCACGCGGCGCTGTTTCGTAGATTCGGCCTGTCGCGCCTGGGAATCGTCATCACGGATTCCTTTGGACGCCCGTTCCGTCGAGGCACCACCGGCGTGGCGATCGGCGCGGCCGGAATCCCTGTTCTGGATGACCAGCGTGGTCTGCCGGATCTGGACGGGCGCACCATGGAGGCCACGCTCGTCGCATTTGCAGATCAGGTTGCGGCGGCAGCCGAGCTGTTAACGGGGCAGGGCCGGGAGGGTATACCGGTGACACTCTTGCGCGGCCTGACCTGGCCCGCCGGCGAAGCAGACAGCGCATCCGCCCTTTGCAGGGTCCCAGAAGAGGATCTGTACCTGTGAAACTCGTCTATCTGGGCGGTGGCGTCGGCGGCGCGAAGCTCCTGCAGGGGCTGGCGGCGGAATGTCCGCCAGAGAACCTGACCGCGATCATCAACACCGGTGACGACTTCGAACACTGGGGGCTGTGGATCAGTCCGGATATTGACACCTCCATGTATACGCTGGCGGGCGTCATCGATCCGGTCAAGGGCTGGGGCCGCGCAGAAGAATCCTGGAACGTGTTCGAAGAGATGAAAGCGCTCGGTGCAGAAGACTGGTTTTTGCTGGGGGACCGCGATATGGCGGTTCATCTGGAACGTACACGCCGTCTTCGCACCGGTTCGTCACTGACGGAAGTCACGCAACATCTCTGCCAGGCTTTCGGCGTCAAGGTGCGGTTATTGCCAATGACCGACAAGCCACGCGCGACGTGGATGCACCTTGCGGATGGACGCGACATGCCCTTTCAGGACTGGCTGGTCAAAGAGGGCGGGGTGCCTCCGGTCGCGTATGTCGAATATCGCGGCACGGATGCGCCGTCGCCGCAAGTGCTTGCGGCACTGGATGCGGCGGACGCCGTGATTGTTGGGCCATCCAATCCATGGGTCTCGATCTTGCCGATGACGACGCTGCGCGGCGTCGCGGAGCGTTTGAAGCGCCTGCCGGTCATCGCGGTCAGCCCGATCATCGCAGGGACAGCCGTCAAAGGGCCGCTCGTCTCGATGATTGCATCCATTTTGCAACAACAGGCCACCCCCGATGCGGTGTTTTCGCTGTATGCGGGCTGGCTTGACACGGGCGTGATTGACGTCCAGGATGCACCCGATCGCGAGCAGCCCGGGCGCATCGCAGCGCCAATCCTGCTGCCCGATCTGGCCGCCCGAAGGCATCTGGCGCGGCGGCTTCTCGATATACTGGGAGCCTGAATTGGAGCCGGATATATCGATCCTCGCGAAGGATCTGCCCGAAGCGAAGCAACGCCTGCGATCGCGTCTCGGATGGGCGGGCGCACATGCCTTCGCTGAGCAATGCCTCCGCCACGTCATTCGCTGCGTGCTGTCGTCCGGGCAGGTCAACCGGGTCCGGGTCGTGACCAACGGCACGCTCACTGCGGCAGTTGCGACGGAGGAGGGGGCCAATGTCTGGTTTCAGCGTAGCGAGGGACTCGGTAACGCTGCACAAGAAGCCTTGCAACTGGCTCCTGAACGACATCGCATCATACTGATGGCAGACTTGCCGTGCCTGACGCCGACAGATGTACAAACGTTGGTCACAAACGTTGGCGCTGCGCAACTGACACTTGTGGCGGATCGACACCTCAACGGGCTCAATGGCCTCGTTGTCGCGCCAGGCGTCTCGTTTTTCCCCGAGCTCGGTTTTGGTGATGGGCTGTTGCGGAACCGCAAACTGGCAGAAGGCGCCCGGCTGAACTGGAACGAGTGGCATTCGCCCGGACTCGCTTTTGATTGTGACAATGCGTCGGACTTTGAAGCATTTCTGGCTGCCCGTACCGCCCGAATCTGAACCGCGACGAATCGTTTCGCTGGTTCCGGGGTTGACCGAATTGTACGTTCGGGCCTGTGGGCCTGAAACGACCGTGGTAGGACGCACGCGCTACTGCACCGAGCCAGAGCAACTGGTTTCGCGGATCCCGGTCGTCGGCGGCACGAAAGATCCCGCTATCGACGATGTCATCCGCCTCGCGCCGGATCTCGTGATCGCGAGTCGAGAAGAGAACCGCCGCGAAGACGTTGAAGCGATCGCTGATGCTGCGCCGGTTCTCGTGTCAGATATCTGCAATCTCGACGATTTATGTGACCTTCTGCACCTGAGCGCGCAGACATTTCCATCGTCGGCCCGGCGTTTTCAGGCGCTGAATAAGCTGATCAACGACGCGATCGCGGCCTGCCGCGCCCTCTCTCCGTCCCGTCCGATCCCCGTTGCCTATCTGATCTGGCGAAATCCGTGGATGGTGGCCGGTGGAGACACCTTCATCCATTCAGTGCTGGATACCGTCGGCTACCGGAACGTCTTTGCGCAACGGCCTCGCTATCCGGCCGTCACTGCAGAAGAGCTGCGCACGAGCGGGGCCAGGCTGCTTCTGCTCAGCAGTGAACCGTTTCCGTTCACCGCCGCACATGCCAGGGAACTCGAGGACGCAACAGGTTTGCCGACGGCGCCAATCAACGGGCGTGATGCGAGCTGGTACAGCGCCAGCACTCCTGCCGCGCTGCTCGCACTTCTGCGCCAACGACTGGAACTGGGCGGCGACGGTTGAGCGCTGCCGCGCAATAGTCCGGATCAGTCGCGGTAAAACTGGTGGTACGCTTGCGGCAGATCCTGCCATGGAGGCAGTGGCGGGGGCGGGGCGCTGTTGTAGGTGTTCCAGAACAGGGCGGGGCCAGCTTGCGGCTGTGACAAAGCGAGCAGGGCGGCCATGGTCTTGGACGTGTATGTGTCTTCGAGCGGAATGCCTTCCAGCTCCCAGACGAGACGACGTGCCGCGACGCCCTCCGGTGTCGGGGAGCCGTACCCATCGCCGAGGAATCTGTCCTCAAGCCGCACCTCCGCTCTTGACACGGAAGGAATCTCGAGATCCGGGGCGGCGTCGGAAATCAATTCGAGCGCGGCGTTTGCCAGCCAGGCCACGGAAAATCGTGTAATTGCGGGTGAGGGGACGATCTGCACGCCAATCACCTCGACCGGAAACGCCGCAAGGCGGAAGCCTGCGATCAGACCGGCCAATGTGCCTCCGGAACCTGCAGCCACATACATCCGGGCAGGCATGGGCGCATCGCCGCATCGGACCTGTTGAGCGAACTCCAGAGCCGCATCGACGTAACCAAGCGTACCGACCGGCGATGATCCGCCCATCCAGATCAGCCCGGGCCGTGCCCTGGGCAGGTGTTCCAGTCTGTTCCATCCCCGCAGCACCGCGAACGGCAACGTCCACTCGGCCCGCGCAAGCACTCTCTGCGGCTTCCAGAGTTGCTGCCAGCGCATCATTTGCCGCACATGTTCGGTCACGGGCTGCGGAAACTGTACCAGCATCGCGGGCCAGCCCAACGTGCTTGCTGTCGCCGCCACGCTACAGCAGTGATGGCTGCCGATACCACCCATTGTCAGCACCGCATTGCGTTGATTCGCCGCAAGATCTGAAAAGAGGAATTCGTTCTTGCGCGCCTTGTTGCCACCGTAGAGCGGGCTGGTCAGGTCGTCGCGTTTGATCCAGATGTCTGCGCCGACGCGCCGGCTGAGATGTTCTAACCGGTGACATGGCGTCGGACGCGCGATCAACGACATCCACGGGAGGCGCTGTTGAATCCGCTCGTCCAGGCCGAACAATGGCGGCAGGGGATCGACCGCCCGCCGCAGCACCGAGTGATCCCCAGAATTTCGAAATGATGATGTGACGGGCTTCGCCGCGTTGGCATTTGCAACTCGGCCGATGATGGCAGACGCTGCCGCGCCGCCGCCAAGGATGCGCAAGACCGAGCGCCGCGAAAGGTGCGGCGCCTTCATGCGCTCGAATGAGCTACCAGCAGGCACTGCGCAACGGACTGGTTGAACAAGCGCAACAGGGCGGATGCCTGCATATGTGATTTGACATAATATACATTATGCGCAG
>RFIY01000128.1 GCA_003695505.1 Candidatus Dadabacteria bacterium
CCCGAAAAAGCGTTCCGCGATGAAGCCGCCGAGCGTCAGGTTGACCGGGTTGAGGATGCCGTTCAGTACATCCAGGGCCGCATCCAGTGATGCCTGATCGTTGGTCGCGTTGTAGTGATTGACCAGAAATGCGGCGTTCTTGGTCAGAGCGGGCGTCCAGTCGTGTGAGTCCTTGAAGGTCAGCCAGTCCTGGTCCTGCATTTGCGGCACGACGTAATTGTGGGCGAGCTGCGTCATCCGCGGATCGTCGAGCGCGAAGGTATGGAATGGCCAGGACATCGTCGGGACGCCGCCCTTGCCATGCGTGCCATTCATGTCGAACTGCTCCCAGAACATCCCTTCGTCTTCGATCCAGTAGGTTTCGATGACGCGGTCATAGAGCGCTCCAGCCGCAGCGAAATAGCGTGTGGCGTCGGTGATCTGGCCGATCGCTTCGGCCATCAGCCCGGCGGCGACGAACGACGATGTGACGATCGTATTCGTAAACAGCGACTGCCGAAACGCGTCGATATCTTCGACGAAGTCGGGCGTGCCGTATGTCAGCCCATTCTGTGCAATGCGACTGAGCAGAAAGTCCGCGCCAAGTCTTGCGTGCGGCCACCACTGCGCGAGCCAGGCGTCGTCGCCGGACATCGTCCAGTACAGCCACGCGAGCCAGACGACGGCTCCGGTCTGGTAGTTTTCGACTTCGAACGCGCCGTGCTCATCGCCAAGCGTCGTGTAGGCCATGCGCCAGTGGCCGTCGCGCGCCTGGGTGCGGGCCGCGTAATCGAAGTAGGCGCGCGTCTCGGTGAGATGCCCCAATGCGGCATGGGCGGCGGCGTGCCAGGCCCCGTTGCCAGGCCAGACCATGAACCACATCGGCTGCATATCCCAGAGCTCGGGCAGCGCGCCGGTCAGCACCGCCTGGTCGAGTTTCAGAACCATGGCCGCGCGCCGGAACATGCGCAATTCCGGCTCGGGCAGGTCGGCAGGTGGTTGTGCGCTGGCCGCGACCCATTCCTGCCAAAACATCCGGGTGCGTTCGCGCGTCGCTGTGAGGTCGGGCTGCCTTGCCGTGTCGATCTGCGCCTGGGCGTCGGCGCGCGCCGCGTCGGCATCGCTGCCAGCACCAACACCGATGTACACGGTGACCGAACGTTGCGCGCCGGCCGGAATTGTGCCGAGGTCGACTTCGATGTAGCCGTTTCCAAAATCTGTTGCAATGCTTCCTGTTGCGGTCGCTCCCGTCTCGGCCAGCGCCCAGGCGCCAAGGTCGCCGTCGCGGGTCAGTTCTCCGATACCGAGCCGGTCAGGTGCAGGGTCTGTCGTCAACACGATCGCGGCAGAAGCCCCCTTTGGATGCTCGACCCAGCCCGGCCCGCTCCAGGAGATCTGTTGTCCGTTCGTGGAGACGATATTCGGCCGCCGCAGCCAGGCGACCCAGAACGACGCGGACACGATGTACTGGTCGATGTCGGTCAGATTGAAGGCACCGTAATAGACCAGTGACGCCGTCTCCGGGTTCGTTCCCGTGTTGGCGACCGAGAACGTCCGGGCGACGACATTGAGGCGCTCGTCCTCTGCGTCGCCCCAGCGGGGGACAAAGGTCGTTTCGGACACCTGTAGTGACGAGGCGGGATCGCGATAGTCGATGCGCACGATTGGTGCGTCGTCGTACAGATAGGACGGACGGACGTTGCGACCCTCCGGTTGCATCGGGTTGTAGTGCCGGTAGTCCAGCCAGTCCATCAGCCAGGTGACGGCTCCGCCGATTCTCAGCCCGGCGAACGAACCGTGTTCGGGGTTCGCGCCCATATAGGGCACGGGTTCGGTTTCCAGAATCGGCGGGCGGACGCGCGTGATGTACGGTACCAGATTGAACGACGTCAGTCCGGGGAAAAACAGATTTTTCAGCCGTCCTTCGCGCGTCAGGCCGGCGTGCAGCTCGCCATTGCCGACGTGGACCTCTGCGGCGGGGCCGTCGAAGCCACGCAGTCGATCTCGTTCGCGTCCGGCGAGATCGGTGACCGGTTCGTACAGCTCGGGATGTTCCCAGGGCAGCACATCGGCGGTGACACGGTTCGGCAAGGACGCCAGCCCCTCGGTCAGAATGCTGTTGCCATCGTCGTTTTCAGCCGCCGCCTCCGCCAGCGTGATCAGCGAACGCAAGTCGAGCGGCAGCGAAAACACCGAGGACAGTGACACATTCAGCCCGCCGACGGTCAATGGTTCGGTGCCTTCAAGCGCCGCGATCACGCGCTCGAGGATCCAGTCGAATGCGTCCGGCAGCGCGGCGGGCGCGCCAGGGAACAGGTCGGCAATCTGCTCTATGGCGCCGTCCCGATCGGCCAGAAACAATGCCTGCAGGATCGCCGTCATCGGGGACGGACCAAAAATCCCCGGAATGAATACATCCCCGTCCCAGGTCAGCAGCGATTGTTGCAACAGGTCGGGATAGTCGTCTGCAAGATCGGGCTCGCTCTGGTTGTCGGTCTCGGCCATCGCCGGCACAATCGCGCCGCGCAGCCGGCCAAGCGCGTGAATCAGCGTCGTGCGGGCCTGTTCCATGCGGTCGGGACCCTCGTCATTCAGCGTCAGGAAGTCCGGGTGCCGGTCGAATGCGTCTTCCAGGTCGAGTCGGTTGAGTCGATAGATCGCCTCGCCGGGCACGAGTGCTTCCGAGACCGGAATGTCCAGATCGTGCGCGGTCACGACCCAGGTCAGGGCCTCCAGCAACTCCGTGATGCCGCCAAGAAACCAGGCGTCGGCGGTGTCGAACTCCCAGAAGTCGAGGTAGACCTCGAGTGCCCTCACGCGGACGACGGTGCCTTCCGATGCAATCCGCAGCGAAGGGTCGCTCGTTGCCCACGCGAAGTGCGATGCGATGCGCGGTAGGGCGCCGGACAATTCGCCGCCGAGCCAGTTCTGCTCGAGCCAGTCTGCAAGTTGCGTCAACGAGGCGTCCTGCTGCAAGGACAGATCATAGAGTGCGCGATAGAGCGCATCGAACTGGATCAGCAAACTGACCCAGCCGGCGCCAAAATGTGCCGGCCCGTAGTCGGGCCTGTGCTCGAGCGCCCGGTCGAATTCGGCCAGTGCCTCCGTGTGCCAGCCCTTTTCGAGCAGGCAGAACCCGATCGCGGTCGCGCGCTCAGCCGCCGTTGGCGCGCCTGAAGCGCAACCGTGGTGTCGCGGCGGACTCCCGTCCAGGCAACCGCACAGGACAGCGAGCAGCACAGACGCCAGCATGAACCTGCATCGAAGCATGATGGCACCACAATAGCAGGTTCGATCGCGCGCTTCGAGCCTCGCGCGTACACTATGGATCAGAACAACGAAACCGAACAGGAGGGTGCGATGGCCAGCCAATGGACCGCAGCCGACATCCCTGATCAGCACGGCCGCACCGCGATCGTCACCGGCGCCAACAGCGGCATCGGACTCGAAACGGCGCGTGAACTGGCGCGCAAGGGTGCTCGGGTGATCCTCGCCTGCCGCAATGCAGACAAGGCCGAAGCCGCGCTTGCCGAAATTCGCGCCACGGTACCGGATGCGAATGTCGAGTTCGAGCAGCTTGATTTATCGCGTCTCGATTCAGTGCGTGCGTTCGCCCAGCGGATCCGCGATGCGTTCGACCAGATCGATCTGCTGATCAACAATGCCGGCGTGATGATGACGCCGCTTAGCAGGACGGCCGACGGCTTCGAGCTGCAATTCGGCACGAACCATCTCGGCCATTTCGCACTGACGGGGTTGTTGCTCGACCGCATTCGCGATGTGCCGGGTGCGCGTATCGTGTCGGTCAGCAGCATGGCGCACCGGTTCGGCCGCATCGATTTCGACAACCTCAATGCAGAGAAGAAATACAACCGCACCGCGGCTTATGGCCAGAGCAAACTGGCGAATCTGCTGTTCATCTACGAGCTGCAGCGACGATTGACCGCCGCGGGCGCGCAGGCGATCGCAACGGCCGCGCACCCGGGGTGGACGCGCACGAATCTGCAGGAGGGGGTGGCGTTGTTCAAGCTGTTCAACCCGATCTTCGGCCAGTTGCCGCCCACGGGCGCGCTGCCGACGCTCTACGCCGCGACGGCAACCGATGCGGAGCCAGCCGGCTACTATGGGCCGAGCGGCTTTCTGGAGATGCGTGGCACGCCGAAGCGCGTCGGGTCGACCGCGGCGTCGCGTGACCGCGAAACACAGCGCCGTCTCTGGCAGGTGTCCGAGGAGCTGACGGGTATACGCTACGACCTGCCCGCCGTGGACTGAGGGGGTCGCGTACCGTTGCGTTCAGTATGATGTTCGGCATGATCAAACCGTATTTACGGCGCGCCCCGTGGAGCTGACCGCAGACCAACAGGCCATGCTGAATGGCGCGGAGGGCCCCGAACTCGCTGACGCGTTGCGGACCCTGGTTCGCTATGGTGAGTCGTTTGGCGCGAAGCGGCTGGTGCCCATTCGTAGTGCGCATCTGACCGGAAGCTTCGCGATCGTTTCCTATTCCGGCTACTACGAGCTGCTCGACCGCCTCGTCGATGCCGGCGTTCGCGTGCGTGTCCCGACGACGATCAACCCGCGGCCGGGTTACACGTTTGCACCGCAAAACCGGATCGCCTTTCGCAGGCAGAAACACCACGAAAAACAGCTCGCGCGACTCGGCGTGACGCCGAACTACTCGTGCGTCTGCTATACCGAAGCCAATGTGCCCGAGCGGGACGATCTGCTCGGCTGGGCCGAGTCGTCAGCCGTCATCTATGCGAACTCGGTGCTTGGTGCGCGC
>RFIY01000015.1 GCA_003695505.1 Candidatus Dadabacteria bacterium
ACGGCGCCTTGCGCACACTGCTGCAGAGCACTGGCAATCTGCACGGCCCGGCGCCCTCCTCAGGTCACATCTGGTTTGCCTGGGATGTCCATGGCAACACCGACCTGTACACGCTCGATCTGCGGACCGGCAAGCGCACCCGGCAGACCACCCATCCGGCTGCGGACCTTTCCCCTGCCCCCAGTCCAGATGGCACGCAGGTCGCGTTCATTTCCGACCGCCTCGGCAATCCCTATCTTTTTCTGCTGGATACCACCACCAAAGAAACCCGCCCGCTGCTCGTCGACGGCGCCTACATCGGTGAACCTGCCTGGTCCCCGGATGGGAAGTGGATTACATTCGTCCATCGTGATCGCGCCGGGCGCACGCGCATCGCGGTCATCGACCCGGGTACCGGCAAGTTCCGCTTTGTCACGCGCGAGCTCGACGACACGGTCGAGAGCCCATCCTGGGGCGCCGACAGCCGCTCGATCCTCTTCAGTCGCCTCGGCGACAAGGGATACGACATCTGGAAAACGGATCGGGTCACGCTGAAGACGACTCGCATCACCGCCTTCGCCGGAGATGCCCGCATGCCGGCCTGGCACACCACACGTTGAACCACCGCTACGCAAAAAAGAAAGGATCTTGCAATGCCCGAATCCGAAAAAGACGCTGTCATCAATGCCGGCGAGCTACAGATCGGCGTCGACCCCGACGTCGCCAACGGCGTGTATGCCAATCTGGCAATGATCAATCACAGTCCGGATGAATTCATCGTCGACTTCATCTTTGTTCAGCCCGGCGCACCCCGCGGCCAGGTCCGTAGTCGTGTCGTGCTCGCGCCCGGCCACTACAAGCGTCTGCTCGCGGCCATGCAGCAGAATCTCGAGCGGTACGAGAAAACGTTTGGTACGATCGAGGCGCGGCTCCCACAGGTACCCATGCCTGACGGTCCGGTCAACTGACCTGAGCCGGCGATCTCTTGATTCCGCCGAAGCGGGCGGGTAGCATGCGCCATGATGCGCCTGTACTTCGCCCTGTTGTGTTGCAGCCTGCTTGCCGCCGCCTGTAACGACGGCCACGTCGAAATCTGTCCGTGCGACCCCGAGCCGGGAGGCACGCTCGACACGGTCATCACCGCAGCTCCGGATCCGATCACCCGCGACCCGGTCGCGCGGTTTTCGTTTGCAGCTTCCGGGGTCACGAACGACGACGTCCTCGGCTTCGAATGTCAGTACGATGACGGCGCCTGGCAACATTGCAGATCGCCACTGACGATCAACGTCCTTGGCGAAGGCGAACACACCTTGCGTGTCCGCGCCTACACGGCGGCACTCAGCGACGCCTCGCCGGCCGCCGCGACCTGGCTGCTGGATTCGATTGCGCCAACGCTGCACTGGGTGAAAGCCCCCCCGGCTGCCACGCCCAACGCAACGCTGGCGCTCACATTTGCGACCTCGGAACCCGCAGCGTACTGGTGTACGGTCGATGGCGAGCAGGCGTCCTGTGAACCGGACGTGTCGATCACCGTGCTCGAATCGGGTAGTCACAGCATCAGCATCACCGCGGTCGATGCCGCAGGCAACCTCAGCTTGCCATTGTCGGCATCCTGGATCCTCGATCTGCCTCCCGACACGTTTCTGCTCGATGCACCGCCATCCGCAACCGACCAGCAATCCGCGGAGATCAGCTTTTTCGGCATCGATGACGTCGGAATCGATCACTATGAGTGCCGCCTTGACGCCGGTTCGTGGGGAAGCTGCACGTCGCCCTGGGTACTCGCGTTCCTGAGCCTCGGCAGCCACACGGCCGACATTCGCGCCGTCGATACCCGCCAACAGGCGGATGCATCGCCGCTGACTGTGTCCTGGACCGTGACGGCGGACCTTCCGCCAGCCACCACGCTGCTTCGCTACCCGGCCGCGCTGCACCCGCTGACGACGGCCGTGATCACCGCATTCTCGTCCGATCTCGATCTTGATGGCTATATATGCCAGGTCGATGGTAGCGGTTGGGCGCCGTGCGCAAGCGAACAGAGTCTTTCTGCCCTTGCGGCAACCAGCCATACAGTCGGTTATGCCGCCGTGGATACGGGTGGCAACGTCGATCCGGTATCGCCAGCCGTTTCCTGGCAGATCGTCGCCCCTCCGGCAGCCACGTGGCGCAGCGTCAGCCTCGGTGACGACCACGCCTGCGCAATCCGTAACGATGGTGCACTCTTCTGCTGGGGCAATGGCGCGGACGGACGGCTCGGCACCGGCGCGCTAACCGACCTGACGCTCCCGACCCAGGTCACCTCCGGGACGTTCACATCGGTATCCGCCGGCGACCGACACAATTGCGCGATCGCGACCGATGGGACACTGTTCTGCTGGGGCAGTAACCTGTTCGGTCAGGTCGGCAACGGCACAAGCGGCGGCGCGGTATCGCAGCCAGTATCACTGCCGGGCTTATGGCGGCAGGTGTCGCTGAACACCGGATTTGGCTGCGCGATCTCCACCGATGCGACCGCCTGGTGCTGGGGCGCCAATGGATCGGGAGAGCTCGGTGTATCGGGCAGCAGCCGCCACGCCCCCGCACGCGTCGCGGGCATTACCGAACCGGTCACTGCCGTCTCGACGGGTCGCGCCCACGCCTGCGCGCTGGCAAACAGCGGCAACGTCTGGTGCTGGGGCGACAACAGCGTCGGCCAGCTCGGCTTCGCCGGCGGCGGGACTTCCCCGCCGGTTCAGGTTCCACTGAGCGGTGCTGCGAGCGTGATTGCTGCCGGCGGCGATCACACCTGTGCATTGATCGCCGCCGCCCTGTGGTGCTGGGGCGATGGGTTTTCGGGGGAAACCGCACTGGGTGTGGATCGAACCGACACGACGCCGACGGCCACGGCATACGGCAACTTCGTCACGCTCAGCGCCGGCGGCACGCACACCTGTGCAATCGACACGGCAGGCCGGCTCTGGTGCTGGGGCAGCAATGTCGACAGTCAGCTCGGCGTGAACTGGACCAGTGATGCGGCCATTGGCGCGCCTGCCATTGCGACACCGATCGAAGTCGGTCCCGAAACCCCCTGGTCCGCAATTCGCGCGGCGCGCTTTGGCACTTGCGGCCTGCGCGCCGACGGATCGCTGTGGTGCTGGGGTCGCCACCGCGCCGTGCCTTGGTACATCAGCGGCGACACGCCTGTCCCGGCAGCGCTACTTCCCTGAGCCGGCAAACCCTTGACTTTCGGGTTGCCGGGGTCTATCATGTGCATTGTGAAAACAGCGTTCTACATCTCTCGCCTTGCGCTGATCTGCGTCATGATCGGCGCGTGCTCCAGCGGTGATGGCGCGCCGGAACAGGCAACGCGCCGCGACACGCAGTCGCTGTCGCCTGCCTACAACGGCTGCCGCTCGGCCGCCGATTGTGCGCCAGACCAGATTTGCGAAATGACGACCGCGTTTACCGGACAGTGTGTCGCCGCCCCGGCAGACCTGCAATCGGCAACCGTGCGCCCAGCGCCGCCGGCCGGGCTGCTCGATGGCTCGGCGCTGCGGGGCAACCGATGAGCCGACTTCTGCTGGTAACCGCCGCTGTCGTATTGCTGCTGCCTGGCCTGCCGCAGGCCGCAGCCCTGCCCGCAAGCTGGAGCATCGCCCCCGGCGGGACACCTGACGGCATTGCCCTGGCCGAACTGGATGGTGACCGCGGCCGCGAGGCTGCGGTCGTGCTGCGGGGCGGCAGTTACTATCCGGGAGCGGTCACCCCGGGTCTGGGCTCGCTCGCGGCCATCGACCAGAACGGCGCCCTGCTCTGGCAATACACGTCAACGACCGAAATGGTCGGGTTTCCGGCGGCCGGTGATCTCGATGGCGACGGTCGTGATGAAATCGTCGCCTGCGAGAACGACTGGGCCGCCTTCTGCCGCGCGCTGGACGACAACGGCACGCCGCTGTTCGCGATTGGCCCGCTATTTTACCCCGGCATGACCAACGGCGGCCCCGCGCTCGCGGATCTCAACGGCGATGGTCTGCAGGACGTGATCGTCCTGTCGTTTGGCGGTGAGATCGCCGCGGTCGCCGGTCCAACCGGCGCGCCACTGTGGAGCCGCGACCTGTTCAATGAGCTCGGTGAACTGCTGTTTACGTCACCTGTCCTGGGCGATCTCAACGGCGATGGCGCGCCGGATCTGGTCGTCGGCGGTTACCAGAACGGCGGCGTCTATGCGATCGACGCGACCAGTGGCGCATCGCTGTGGACCATCACAAACCTGAGCAGCGATCCTGCAAATCCCGCGCCCGGCAACGCCGTCCATGTCGTCGGCAATGGTGCTGTGCTGAGCGATCTCGACGGCGACGGCCGCGATGAAGTGGTGTTGCCGGTGGCGGGAAGCGCCGTCTCCGCCGTCGTTGCGCTCGATGACAACGGTACCGTTCTGTGGTGGACGCAACTCGTCGGGGCGCAGCTTGGCTACACGGCGCCGCTCGCCGTCGACAGCGACGGCAACGGCAGCATCGAGCTGTTCGTCCAGTCGCTCGACGGCATCCTCTATCGACTCGCCGCCGATGGTTCCATTCTGTCGCAGACACGAACCGGAACGAAAAGCTGGACCGGACCAGCGCCCGTTGACCTGAATCTGGACGGGGCGATCGATGTCGTTGCAACGAATTACGGCGGCCTCGAAGTCCTCGACGGCGGCCTGTCCGCGATCGCGCACAGCTACAACGAACCGGCCGCCGGCATGTGGCTGGCGCCACTGCAGGCCGACATCGACAACGACGGCACGATCGAACTGTTGACGGGTGGCTGGCTGTCACGCTCGATCGTTGCGCTCGATCTGACCGAGTGGGCGACGTGGCCTTGGGTCGCTCCGGGAGGCACGCCACAACACCCCGGCAGCCTGGCGGCGGGCAATCCGGCGCAGCGATTCGGCAGCAACGTCGTACAGGCCGTACTCGTCGGCCAGCAGCTTGTCGACCAGTTTGCCGCGACTCCCGGGTTATCGAATGGCGACCGAAACACCATCGTCAAAGACGTCCTGCCCGAGCTGACCAAGGCCGTCAAGGAGTTCGGTGAAGGCAAACCACGCAAGACCGTCGACAAGATCAAGAAGGCCATCGAAAAACTGGCCAAGGATGTTTCCGCCAATACGTCTGCGTTGCAGGCGCAGCTTTTCGATATCCAGATGCTGGCGTTCGATCAGCTCCTGGCGCGAACCACGGCAATCCTGGGGCCGACGCATCCGGAGGTGC
>RFIY01000129.1 GCA_003695505.1 Candidatus Dadabacteria bacterium
AGACCAGGACGGCCAGGAACCGCGATAGAATCCGGCATCTGCATCTGCGATGGTCGTCGCCGCCCAGGCGGCATTCAGCGTGCCGCAACTGCCGCCATCTCCAGGGTGCCTGCATTCGTGGAACATCAGCGGCCACCTGCCTGTCATGCCGTCGCGCTCGACAACCGCGGCGTACACCGCCTGACTGGTCACGGCCAGCACGACATCGGATTCCTCGACGTAAGGATCGGACGGTGCTTCCAGATTCAGCGCCGTCCAGTTCGCCGCCTTCGTACAGGCGTTCACGAGGCTGCAGCGCATCAGTTCCAGATCCCCGTAGTGCTCCGCCGCACCCACCGGTTGCTGATCGATGATGTGCGCGAGCCAGAGTTGCCGATCGTCGGCCACCAGCGAGAACTTCAGCCCCGGTGCATCTCCGGCCGGCAACCGGATCGGTCCGGCCTGCCAGGAGGCAGCCTGACCGCAATCCGATGCACATTCCAGCCCCCAGATCGCGCTGGTACCGGCGACAGGGAAAGTGACGCGAACCGCCGCGAAGAATGTACCTGCCGGGGTCGTGGTCAGATCCCAGTAGCGGATCTCGCCGTCCGTTGGCGGCGACCAGATGGCGCCCCCGCTCCAGGCACCGCTGGTGTCACAACTGGCGGGGCAGTATTGTGCAAGCGCGTCACCTGCGCCATCGACACCCAATCGCAACATTGCGCTGCCTGCCCGCTGCATGTCGAACCACTTCGCGTAGTCGCGCGCACCTGATGCACTCTGGTAAGGCAAGGTCGTCAATGTGTGCGGCGCTTCGATCTGAAAGCGACGCCCGGCGTCGCTTTCCCCGACGGTCGAGCGGCTGCGCAGCGCTGTCGTATACGATTCACCGCCCTGGACCGTCAGATAAAACTCGCTGGCACCCGGGTCGTCGATTTCAATCGACGTTGCCACCCCCGCGCCCGTCACCTCGATCCGATAGCCTGTCGCCAGCGGATCGGTGCCCCAGACGAGTTCAATCGTATCGGCCCCCAGCAGTGGGGTCTGCAGATCCGCGGGGTACAGCAACGGGCGCAAGATCGACCACGGCGACCCAAATCCGACATCAACCAGCGAGATACTGCCGCCGGCGAACCCGGCAGCCCGAATCAGGGCGCCATTGATTCCTGGCCCCTGTTCCAAGGTGCCGAGCGACCATGATCCGGGATTCTGACAATTCGCGAGACAGGTTCGCGCCAGAACCGCATGCTGTGATGAACTGACATAAAATACACTCAGGCGATCAGGCGTTGCATACAGATCACCATCTCCGTATTGCGATGTTCCATCAAGCACGGCTGTCCAGTTGCTCGCGCTCCGACAACTCGTCATCGTCGCCGCTTCACAGACCAGCAAATGCTCAACGCCAGTTGCATAACCGGGACGGGGATCCAGGTCGCTGTGCAACCGGAGCGCCGCACGATCCTGCGTCACCCACAGGCTGAGACGGTGATATGTCGGTCCGGGGTCCTGACCGCCGGGGGTCACCGACACGTTCAGCGGTGTACGGTTCCAGCTCGCCGGATTGAAACAGTCCGCTACCTGTGCGTCACATGTCGCGAGGTAGATGTTGTTATCGGCACTCTGGTGCCAGGCGACCCAGAGTAGCCCCTGTTCGACCGCGACCGATACGACCGTCGCGACGTTGCCGACAGCACTCGTAATCTCGACCGACCGCCACGCGGACAACGACGAACAGCGCCCCTGATGCAGTCGGCATTGAAACAGGCGCAGCGATTCGCTGCCTGCGCCGTCATCGATGCGCCCCATGGCCAGCCAGGCGTTGCTGTCATCGTCAACCGCCAATGAGATCGGCACAGTGACCGCTGGCCCCAGGCCGGCCGGGAGTTGCACGACATATGATTGTTGCGTCGTCCGCGACGAATGGTTCCAGGCGGTCAGACTCTCGTCACAACGGCTGCCGGTCGCCACCTGGTCACAGGCGCCGAACAGGATCACATTGGTCGCAACGGATGGATAGGCAAACAACAGCTTGTCGTGCGTCGACGCCAGCTCCATTTCACCGGCGGGTTCGAGCGAACCAAGCGGACGAAAGGACTGCGTAATATCAAACGTACTGTCGCAATCATCGATGCAATGCGCCAACACGGCGTCGGTATTGCTCTTGAACGCAAACCAGAAATCTCCGCGTCCATCAAATGTCGCGGCGAGACCGCCGCTACCGGCGCCATTGGTCAACCCGTCGATCTCAATGAAGCCCGCCTTGCCAATCGTCGAGCTGCCCGGATCCGCGCCAACGTTTCCGGCCGCATCCACGGCGACGATACGAAAGAAATAGGGCAACATGCCTCGAACACCGGTCAACGTGATCTGTGTGCCGTGAACCTCGATCGGAGATGGTCCCTGTTCGAGGTCGCTGCCATCAAGTGTACTCACGGCACCGTCAACGGTATCGTAATAAACGAGGTAGTGATCCGCATCGGTCACGGCCCCCCACGACAGCGCGATCCGGCCGAGTCCGCCGACCGCGGAGACCAGTGGCACGGTCTGTGGCGGCGTCGTATCGACCCGGATCGTCCGCACAACCGGCAACGACACGTTGCCGGCGTCGTCCCGCGCATAGATGTTCAGCGTGCGTATGCCTTCCCCGGGCAGCAGACTGACGGCGAGCGTCCCCCCTGCCAACGTCTGCCAGCCCGACCCGGCCACGCAGTCGGCGCCACCCGCCACGTCTCCGTCGACACAAACGCTCGGATTCCCCGACAGGGTCAGGTTGTCGAGTACCGAAAGTGTCAGCGTGACATTACTGCTCGTCGAAAAGCCGTCAACCGAACCCGCCCCGGCCGCTGACAGGACCTGAACGACCGGAGGCACCGTATCCAGCACGACACAGCCGTTGGCTGATTGCGACTTGTTACCAGCCGCGTCGCGCACCTGGATGCCGAACGTCTTGCTGCCATTGTTCGTACTCAGCGGCAAGATGGCGGTACCCAGGAATGGCTCCCAGTTGATGGAATCAAACAGCCCGACTTCAGCGATCTTCATTTCTGCAATGCCCGAGCCTTCGGCGCCGTCACTCGCAAAGATCGACAGCGACACGATCGCGTTGTTGATTGCTGGTGGCGTACCGCAATCCGGCGGACTGCCATTGACGAGAAAGGTCACCGAGACCGGCGCCGCAATATCGTAAACGATACTGTCCGACACCGGCAGTCCGACATTGCCTGCACGGTCAATGTACCGCGCCCAGACGGTCACCGATGTCTGCGGCGCGCCACCGCTGTCGAGTGTCCAGAGTTTCGTTGGCTCGAACGGCTGGACCGTTGCGCCCGCGAGGGCGGCGAGACTCTGCGCGATCTGTACGCTGGCGACACCGACGCCGTCATCGGTCGCCTGCAGTTGCAGGGACACAGACGAGACGGCCGTTGCCAGCGCGCCGTTGGCAACGAGCAGCGATCCGGTCGGTGCGCCCGTATCGAGATCAACCTCCGCGCGAAGACCTCCGAAGCGCTGACCGAGGGGATTCCGCAGCTCCCCACAAATTGTTCGTGGGCCATCTCCGGTGGACAGGGCGACTGTTGTAACCGCGGCAAACGGCTGCCAGGCGCCCGTGGCGCAGGTACCGTCGCTGTCGAGTTCGCCGAGACGCATCTCGCTGACACCGTTGAAGCCGGAGACCTGTACCGTAACCGTCGTCGTATTCTGGATCGCGCCGCCGACGACATTGATAAAGCCCGTCAACGGGTAGAGCGTCCCTGCCGGGATCGACGCGCGTCCGTCCGTTGCCGTGACAGCGACATCGAATGCATACGCCGTGTAGCCTGGCCGCTGAACACGACCGCGAACGCGGCGCACGGAACGAGGCACACGCGCCCGATAGCGCCCGTCACCATTGACGATCGCCTCGATGCTCGTCGTCTGCTCACCACCGCCCGAACTGCAATCGAGTCCATCCGGCGCGGTCACGGCGAACGTGGCATCAAACTCGGCGAGTGCGCCGCCAGCCGGCTGACCATCCGCGAGCGCCGCACTGCCTTCAACCGTCACGGACTCGGACATCAGCAAAAGTTCGCCGGTATCGACATCCTCGCCACCAGCGACGACGACTATCTGTTCGAGGGGGGTATAGCCGGGCACGGTTGCGGTCACGCGCCACGCACCGGGTGTGACATCGGTGATTTCGAAACCGTCCGTCGTCGAAGTCACCGTGCGGACGCCGTCCGGACCGGTCAGACTCAACTGCACGCCGGCGCACGCGCCAAGATGTTCGAGCCGGACCAGGCCGGTCATGGCAACCGGTTCAATGCTGGCACTGGACAAGAAGGTCCCGGTCGGATCCGTCAAACCCGACGTGACATCGTTGCAACCGATCAACGCAATTCCGGCAAGGCCAAACAGAACCTTGCGCAATTCAGTACCCATTGCCGCCTCCAGCACAACCAACTACCCGTTTCATGATAGCGGCGGCCGCAAATGGAATCGCGGCGAGGGCGTCGTCAGCCGACTGGCTCCTTTTTTGCCCAGCTATCCCTCAGCGGCACGATCCGGTTGAAGACGGGCTGCCCGGCCCGACTGTCGATCGGGTCGCTGAAAAAGTACCCGTTGCGCAGAAATTGCACCGCCGTTCCCGGCGGCGTCCGGCGCAATTCTGGCTCCATGAAAACCGACGGCAGTTCGATCAGGCTGTCCGGATTGAGGTAGTCCCGCCAGTCGGCATCCGGATCGGGTGGGCTGTCCGGTTGCTCGACCGTGAACAGATGGTCGTAGAGTCGTACGGGATGCGCGGTCGCGTGTTCCGCGGACACCCAGTGGATCGTGCCGCGCACCTTGCGCCCGTCCTCGGTCCAGCCGCCGCGTGAATC